>NZ_AUAG01000008.1:0-110796 GCF_000428605.1 Thioalkalivibrio sp. ALE19 | reverse complement strand
CCGGGGCGGGCGGAACCCGCCGCCGGAGGCCCCGTCCGGAGATTGCCACGGCCCCTGGCGGGGCCTCGCAATGACAGGAAGCAACCCGCGGGGCCCCGCGATGACAGGAAGCAACCCGCGGGGCCCCGCGATGACAGGAAGCAACCCGCGGGGCCCCGCAAGGGCGAAAGACAACTGGCGTGGCCTCGCGATGACGGGACGCAACCAGCACCGTCATCGCGAGGCGCGCAGCGCCGTGGCGATCTCCGGGGGCGGCCCCGGCGGAGCCGATCGTCAGTCGGGTTCGGCGCCGGCCTGAGCGGTGGGCAGCTCGGCGAAGTGCTGGCGCGCGCGCGCCACCAGGTCCCCCGGCAACCCTTCCTTCTCCGCGATGGTCAGGCCGAAGGACACCCCCGGCTCGCCGATCAGCAGGCGATAGGTGGGCGACAGGGTATCCGGGTCGAACTGCATGGAGGCGTTGAGGATGCCCGACTGCTGCGCCGCATAGTCCTTCAGCGGCGCCAGGTGGGTATTGACGATCCCGCGGGTGCCGCGCGCGCGCAGCTCGTCCAGCATCGCCATCGCCAGCGCCGCGCCCTCGTCCGGGTCGGTCCCGGTCCCCAGTTCGTCCAGCAGGATCAGGCTCTCCGGACCCGCGTTGTCCAGGATGCGCTTGAGCACCGCCACGTGCCCGGCGAACGTCGACAGGTGGTGCAGCAGGCTCTGGTTGTCGCCCACGTCCACCATCACCTGGTCGAAACGGCCGATGCGGCAGTCCTGCTCCGCGGGGATGTGCAGCCCGCACCAGGCCATGGTCACCAGCAGGCCGAGGGTCTTCAGCGCGACCGTCTTGCCACCGGTGTTGGGGCCTGTGATCAGCAGCAGCGGCTGCTCGTCGTCCAGACGGATGGACAGCGGCACCGGCTGCGGCCCGTTGCCCTCGGCGAACTGCAGCAGCAACAGCGGATGATAGGCCTCGTCCAGCTCCACCCCGGGGCGGTCTTCCAGGACCGGCGCATGGGCGTTCATCTGCGCGGAGAGCTGCGCGGCGGCCGAGGCCAGGTCGATCCAGGTCAGCGCCGTCAGCATCAGATCCAGCGGCTCGCCGTATTCGCGCACGGTGTCGGTCAGCTCGCGCAGCAGCCGCTGCTGCTCGTTGTTGATCTGGCCGTTCACGGTGTCCAGCTGGTTGTTCAGCGGCACCGCCTCGATCGGCTCGATGATGTGATCACGCCCGCCCATCGCGGTGCCCCGGCGCACGCCCTTGACCGCGCCGGCGGCATCCCCGCGCAGCACCATCACCGCGCGCTCCTGATGCCACTGGACCTTCAGCGCTTCCTCGCCCGACTGCGCCAGGTCCGACTGGGTCAGGCGCTTGTGCACCACCGTCTCGACCTCGCCGCGCAGCCGGTTGCGCTCGCCGAAGGCCTGCACCAGCGATTCGCTGGCGTCCTCGCGCAAGGACCCGCCGGGGTTCAGGCAGGCAGACAGGCGCTGCTCCAGCGCCTCCGGCGGGTACAGCTTGTTCAGGTCCGCGGGGTAGATCTCCGGGGTATCCGCCAGCTGATCCGCCAGCTCGCGCGCATGGCGCATGATGGTCTGCAGGTTGTGCAGCGCCTGCACCGGCAGCGCCGAACCCGGATTACCCGCCTGGCGCAGCGCTGCCCGCACGTCCGGCAGCTGCCCCAGGCGCGGCAGCGTGCCCGCATCCAGACGCTGGCGGGCCACGGTCACCGCCTTCTGCAGCGCGCGCGCCGCCTCCAGGTTGGGGGCGGGCTCCAGTCCGCGCGCGGCATCGGCACCGTAGGGCGTGGCGGTCAGGCGCTCCAGCAGGCGCTGGATCGCGGGAAATTCGAGGGCCTTCAGATCAACCTGCATGACATCCCCTTGTTCATGAAATCTTTACCGGAGCCCTGTGGGAGCCGGCTTGCACGCGAAGCCCCCCGCCTGTGGGTCGGACCGGGGTTCGCCGGCAAGCCGGCTCCCACAGGAAAGGAACGATGGCCCGGCCTACTCCTCGGCCTTCTTGAACATGCCGAGGTAGGCCTTCTTGTCCAGCATCGGCTCGCGCATCACCGCCAGCATGTCGTCCAGGTGTTCCGGCGTGCTCATGCCCACCAGCGAGGTCCCCAGACCCGGCGTCGAGCGATTGAACTGCATCGCGCGCTGCGCCGGACTGGCCAGCCCCGCCAGCTCCTTCTCCACCACTTCCACCGACTGCTGCGCCAGGTGGCCCTTGAGCATGGTGTGCGAGGCCATCATGTAGATCTCCAGCTGATGCGC
This sequence comes from Thioalkalivibrio sp. ALE19, assembly GCF_000428605.1. Taxonomy (NCBI): domain Bacteria; kingdom Pseudomonadati; phylum Pseudomonadota; class Gammaproteobacteria; order Chromatiales; family Ectothiorhodospiraceae; genus Thioalkalivibrio; species Thioalkalivibrio sp. ALE19. The sequence continues at coordinate 108,534 of NZ_AUAG01000008.1, read as the reverse complement.
CGCCTGCAGCGGGCTGGCCACGTTGCCCTGCCCGGTGGCCGTATTGAAGCGCGTGAAGCCTTCCAGCATCACCTGATTGAACGGCAGCATCGCCAGCTTGAAATGATCGCGCGCGAAATCGTCGCCGGTCACGGTCTGCGCCGCTCGCTGAGCCAGCCCCTGGATCGAGGTCAGCGACTGGAACACCGCGGCGTCGGTCTCCTCGCGAAAGCCCTCGAAGGTCGAGATCCCGTAGGCGCGGATCTTCTTGTCGCGCACCGCACGTTCCAGCATCTCGAACACCGGCTCCAGCTTCCAGTTGGTGCGTTCCTTGCCGATCTCGTGGATGTGCACCTCGGGCTGGTCGATGATGAACGCATCCAGGGTCTCCACGCCCATCAGCGAGCGCGACAGCTCCATCTGGTAGTGGATGTATTCCGGTGTCAGCAGGTGCGCGCCCTTGGCCAGGTCCTCCTTTGTGCCCATGCCCGGGGCCTCGATCTCGCGCTGGAACCAGGCGTCCATGTCGTCCGGCTGACCGCCGCGCAGGGTCAGGAAACCACCCTTGGAGATCAGGAACATCGCCTCGCGCGGGACCCCGGCCTCCAGCGCCGTGCGCACGCCCGCCCCCACGGCCGCCAGGGAGCGGCCGTAGCGGTAATGCGCGGAGGTATCCACCACGTTGATGCCCTCGGTCAGCCCGCGGGCCACGATCGCGGAGATCGCCGCATCCACCTCGGCGGTGGCCGCCCCGCCAAAGGTGCCGATGCCCAGACTGGACAGGCGCATCCGCGCGCGCGAGAACTCGCTGTAATGGCCCTCGGCCGCGCGCCCGTCGGCGAGGAACGACTCGGCGTACTTGCGCGTCGCCTTGGCGTTGGCGTAGCCGGGAATCAGTTTCTGCGAAGCTTCCATATTCCTCTCTCGAACCGCCGCAACAGGGGCAACCGCCGGATCCTGGTCCTCCGGCGCATCGCATCGGGAATGCGAATCCTAGGGAAACACCGCTCGATGTGCACGTTTCCCTCGACAGACGGAGGGTGCCCGCCCTGCGCCCCCCGATCGTTTGCGGCCAGCCCCGGAATGCTGCGAAGCTGGCGGCCCCATCGTGCCGCCCGGAATACCGCCCGAGATGACCGCTCCCGAAGACCCCGAACACACCCCGCAGACGGGCGTCGAACCGGAAGACGAAGCCGGCTTCGAGGCCCTGGAACGCGGCGACTTTGCCGCAGCCCACCGAATCTGGAGCGAACGCGCCGACGGACCGCATGCCGGCGCCCATCTCGGCCTGGGCGTGCTGTACGCCAGCGGCCTGGGCGTCGAATCCGACGTGCAGCGGGCCCGCGAGCACTGGAAACGCGCGGCCGATCTGGGCCTGCCGGATGCCTGCTTCAACCTCGGCCTGCTGGCCGAACAGGGGGTCGCCGAGGGTGATCCCGCGGAGGAAGCCGAGACCTGGTATCGCCGCGCGGCGCAGGCCGGTCACGCGAACGCCCAGTACAACCTGGGCGTTCTGCGCTTCGCCAGCGAAGTCACCCCGGAAGCCGCCGCGGAGGCCGTCGCCTGGTGGGAGAAAGCCGCCGAACAGGGCGATCCCGATGCCCTGAACAGTCTGGGGGTGGCATACGAAACCGGCCGCGGCTGCGATGCCGACCCCGCCGAAGCCGCCCGCCTGTACGCACGGGCCGCCGGCGCCGGTCATGCCGGGGCGGCCTGCAACCTCGCCCAGCTGCTGGAACAGGGCCACGGCGTGATCGCCGATCTGTCCGAGGCCGTGCGCTGGTACCGCCAGGCCGCGGAGGACGGCGACAGCGAGGCCGCCGCCCGCCTCGGCAACCTGTACCGCGACGGCAAGGGCGTGGAATGCGATCCGGCGCAGGCGGCACACTGGTATCGCGTCGCCGCCGATGCCGGCCATCCCGCGGCGCGTACCAACCTGGGCGTGCTGCTGGACCGCGGTCACGGGATCGCCCGGGACCAGCGCGAGGCCGCCCACTGGTACCGGCTGGCGGCCCGCCAGGGGCAGATGCAGGCGCAGTACAACCTGGGCATCTTCCTGGCCGAAGGCCATGGCGTGGAACAGGATCCGGTCGAGGCCTGGGTTTGGTTCTCGCGCGCGGCCGACCAGGGACACCCCTCGGCCGCCGACGCCCGCGACTATGTCCACCAGCACCTGTCACTGGAGCAGCAGCAGGACGCCCTGGCCCGCAAGTCGCGCGAGTAACCGCCATCGGCCGCCGGAGCGGCGTCTCCCCGGACCCGGCCTCATCCGACCCGCCCCCCTTCAGTCGCGCAGCAGATAACGCTCCGTGAACAGGTCACCGAAAGCCAGCAGGCTCACCGCCACCACGGTCGCCACCAGCCATGCCCCGTCACCGCTGCCCAGCGCCCCGCCCACCGTCAGACTGAGCACCAGCACCACGGGGATCATCACCGACCGCGCCAGCAGCACCGCCGGGGCGTTCTCGGTATCGATGCGACCGGTCAGCCGGATCAGGGCAGTCGCCAGCACCAGGAACAGGGCCCCGACCCCCATTTCCTGCAGCCCCTCCCACAGGCCGATGAACATGAAGACGAATGCGCCCTGGATGCCCGACATGATCAGCCCCGGCTTGATCAGCCGGAACAGCGCCTCGGCCCGGGGCAGATCGGTGAGCCGAACGCGGGGTCGCCCGTCGGATGGGCTCGCGGCCGGATCGCCGATCCACAACACTTTCACCGCACCGCCACGGCCCGAATCACGCCAGTCCGGTCGGCGTCCCTCCGGCGGCAGGCGCCACAACGCCCGGACCCCGAGCGCCAGTACCACCAGGGTCTCCAGCCACACCACCAGCAGCACCGCCCCGAACGGGACCCACCCCGCCAGCGCCGCGATCAGCAGCAACCCCAGCCCGAACAGCGGCCCCCAGTGAGCCAGCCGCGCTTCCGCCGCACCTCCGCCCGGAATCTCCATTCCCGCCCTTCCCTGTCCGTTTCCCACCATCCCTGCCGGCGCACTCCGCAGGGTCCGGGACGATCATAATGGAAGCCCGGCACCGCATGGAAAACCGACCCGCCCCGGTTACAACAACCAGTCGCGGTAGGCCCCGGTCGACAACACCTGACGCACCATCTCGGTCGCGTTGTGGACCTCCAGTTTCTCCAGCACCCGGGCACGGTGGATCTCCACCGTGCGCACGCTCAACCCCAGTTCCGCGGCGATCACCTTGTTCAGCCGCCCCAGCAGCATCTGCTCCATCACCTCCCGCTCGCGCGGGGTGAGCCGCTCCAGCAGACGTTCGATCGCCCGGCGCCCCTGCTCCTCCCGGCGCTGCGCGCGGTCGTGCTCCAGCGCGCCGTGGATGCGGTCCAGCAGCACCTCCTCGTCGAAAGGCTTTTCCAGGAAATCGAAGGCACCGGCATTCACCGCGCGCACCGCCATCGGGATGTCGGCGTGGCCGGAGATGAACAGGATCGGCATGCGCACCTCGCGCACGCCCAGCGCCGCCTGCAGTTCCAGCCCGTTCATCCCCGGCAGGCGCACGTCCAGCACCAGACAGCCGGGATGGGCAGGACCGATGCGATCGAGGAGCTCCTGCGCGGAGGCACAGGTCACCACCGGCAACCCGGCCGTGCGCAGCAGCAGATGCAGCGAGTCGCGCACGTCGCGATCATCATCGACCACGTAGACCTTTTCGTCAGGCGTAACCATCCCCGGCCTCCCCCGGCCCGGCGGGATCCGCCCCGCACGGCAGACAGACCCGGAACCGGGCACCCGCGCCGGGCGCATTGTCCGCCACGATGGTCCCGCCATGGCCTTCCACGATGGATCGGGTGATCGCCAGGCCCAGACCGGTGCCCCCGTCACGGTGGCTGACCAGCGGCTGGAACAGATCTTCGACCGCCCCCGGGGGCAGACCGGGGCCCGTGTCCGTGATCACCAGCTCCACGGCCCCGTGATCGGCCGGGCCCAGGGCCACCCGCACCCGGGGCTCGGCCCCCTCGGCGGCGGCTGCAGCGATGCCGTTCTGCACCAGGTTGATGACCACCTGCTGGAGTTCCACCGCGTCCATCCACAGCGGCGGCAGACGTGTCCCGGGTCCATCCAGACTCAGCTCGACGCCCTGGCGGACCGCCTCCGGCTGCAGCAGCGCCAGCGCCTCGCGCACTGCCGCCGCGGCGTCCACCGGCCCGCCGGCGGCAGGCTCGCGGGCCAGCATGGACCGGGTGCGGCGCACGATGGAGGCCGCGCGGTCGGCGCCCTCGGCGATGCGATCCAGCGTCGGCGCGACTTCGTCCGCGGGTGCCCCCTGCTGCATCTGGCGCCGGGCGGCACGGGCATAGCTGGACAGGGCGCACAGCGGCTGATTGAGCTCATGTGCCAGGGAGCCCGCCAGCGTCCCCGCGGCATTCAGCCGGCCGGCCCGGTTCAGGGCATGCAGATGCTCGCGCGCCCGCGCCTCCGCGGCGATCCGTTCCTGACGCACCGCCGCGATCACCAGCGCGGTCAACGCCAGCAGCGCCAGCTGGGCATGCAGGCTGAGCAGGTCATACGGCAAACCGGCCCCCGCGAACGGCCCCTTGCCCGCCGCAGTACACATCAGGGCCACCATTGCGGCCGCGGCGACCGCGGCCGCGGCCACATGCACCCGATGACGCAGGGCCGTGGCGATCACTACCGGGAACACGGCGTAGGACAGCGGCATGGCCACGACATCCGGGAGCTCCGCACCGTAGATGCCGAAGGCCAGTACCGGCGCCAGCACCACCCATCCGGCCGCCTCACCGTCGCGGGCTCGCCAGCGCCCCGCGGACAGCACCCGTGGCCACGCCAGCAACAGCGGCGTGAACAGCACCACCCCCATCAGATCGGCCGCCCAGCAGAGCCCCAGCACCTCCGGGAAACCGGTATCCAGTCCGGTGATCGCCAGGGTGCCCGCCATCGCACTGACCCCGGCACTCACACCGGCACCCACGCCCAGGAACACCATCACGTCGCGCAGCTGAGAGAAATCCGCCCGGAAGCGGCAGCGCATCAGCAGCCAGGCCCCGATCGCCGCCCCGCCCGCCTGACCGGCGGCCATCAGCAGCGCCCCGGCCAGCTCCGCCCCCATCACCAGCTGCACCGCCACCGCCACCACCACCAGCGGCACCAGCAACGAGTAGCCGTAGCGGTACACGAACGCCAGCCCCACACCGGTCGCCGGCCAGACCAGCGGCAGCGGCGGCTCCTCCAGCGCGAACAGGGATCCGGCCCACCAGGCAAGCAACAGGTAGATCCCCACCAGCGCCACATGGGGCGCCCACACCCGCGCCGAACCGTGCCGGCCGGCCGGTTGCTCCTGCTGCGCCGATGCCTCCACTCGCTCCATGACCGTTCGCCTCATCCCCGTTCCCCGAAGGTAGCGCATTTCGTGCCGAACCGAATGCGGGAAATCCCGTACGGGTTTCTCCCGATATCTATCCGCTGTCACGAGCCCTACCCTCAAAGAAAGGCAACCATCCTGAAGGACATCCCATGGTCACCGCATCCTTCCCCGATCTCGCCGGACAACGGGTCCTCGTCACAGGAGGCGGCAGCGGCATCGGTGCCGCGATCGCCCGGGCCATGGCTGGCGCGGGCGCGTGGGTGGCCATCAGCGACCTGGGGGCCGGGGAACACTGCGACGCCACCCGTGATGCCATCCAGGAAGGCGGAGGCGAAGCGATGACCCTGCAGGCCGATGTCAGTGACGAGGCGCAGGTACAAGCGCTGTTCCGGCAGGTGGTCGACACCTGGGGCGGCCTCGACACCCTGGTGAACAACGCCGGTATTCAACAGGACGCCACGTTCTCCGAGATGACACTCGCCCAGTGGCAGAAGGTGCTGGACGTCAACCTCACCGGCCAGTTCCTCTGCGCCCGGGAAGCCATCCGCACCTTCCGGCAACAGGGCACTGCCTCCCGGGGCTCCCGCGCCAAAGGGTGCATCGTCTGCATGTCTTCGGTACACGACACCATTCCGTGGGCCGGACATACCAACTACGCCGTCTCCAAGGCCGGCGTGCTCATGCTGGTGCGCAGCCTCGCCCAGGAGATGGCCCACCTCGGCATTCGCGTCAACGGCGTGTCGCCCGGCGCGATCCGCACCGCCATCAACCGCGAGGCCTGGTCCGATCCGGAGGCCGAGGCGACGCTGCGCACCCTGATCCCCTATGACCGGGTCGGCGATCCCGACGACGTGGCAGCGGCCGTGCTCTGGCTGTCGTCCGACGCCTCCGACTACGTCAACGGCACCACCCTCTACGTGGACGGCGGCATGTCGCTCTACCCCGGCTTCCGGGACAACGGCTGATGGTTTCCCGCGATTCGCCCGGATCCCGGCGCATCATCGGGAGTAAACGGTGATGCGACCCGCAGCGGACATCCGCCTGGGTCGCGCAATCTGCGGCGACCTGGCACAGGCCGAGCGTCGTGAATGGTGGCTGGGCAACGGTCGCGGCGCCTACGCCGCCGGCACCGTGGCGGCGACCCTCACGCGGCGCTACCACGGCCTGCTGATCGCCCCGGTCGAACCACCCCTGGGGCGCCGGCTGCTGGCAACCCGCGCCGAAGCCACCCTGCTCGTCGACGGTGACGCGATCCCGCTGTTCACCAATCGCTGGGCGGACGGTGCCGTGGATCCCGAGGGCCACCGGTGGCTGGAGTCGTTCCACCTGGATGGACGCATGCCGGTCTGGCGCTACGCCCTCGGCAGCCTCGTCCTCGAGTGCCGGATCTGGCTCATGCCCGGCGAGGACACCGCGCGGATGGCCTGGCGGGCGGATCCCGGCCCCGGCCGGGAGAAGACGCCCCTGCAGCTGCGGGTGGCGCTGCTGGTCAACGACCGCGACCACCACCAAAGCACGCCGTCCGATGCGCCGGAGCCCGCCGTGCACGCCGCCGGCGGCGAACTGCGCGTCGAACATCCGGGGCACACCTGGATGGGGGCCGTGGCCGATGGCGTGTGGCAGACCGTAACGCCGCAGTGGATCGAGGCCTTCGACCTGCCGCTCGAGCGGGAACGGGGGCTGCCCGACCGGGACCGTCACCTGCACGTGGCCAGCGTGGTGCTGCCCCTGGAGCCCGGGCGGTGGACAGGCCTGGGCGTCGCGCGGGAGGCCGTGCCCGAGGCCGACACCGGCGGCGCCCTGGACGCCTTCCGCGCCGCCGACGACGGAGAAGTGGCTCACTGGCCGCGGGCGGCCCCCGAGATCGTGACCGCTCCCGCATGGATCCGGCGGCTCGCCCTCGCCACCCGGGACTACCGCTTCGCCCGCCCGCTGCCCGACGGCGGCGAAGGGGCCTCGGTGATTGCCGGCTACCCCTGGTTCGGCGACTGGGGGCGCGACACCCTGATCGCCCTGCCGGGCCTGACCCTGGCCACCGGACATCCCGACGAGGCGAGGCGCATCCTGGAAACCTTCGGCCGTTTCCTGGATCGCGGCATGCTGCCCAACGTGTTCCCGGGCGCCGGCGACAGACCGGAATACAACACCGCCGATGCGGCCCTGTGGTATGTGCATGCGTGGTGGTGTTACTGGCGCGAGACCGGCGACTTCCGCGCCGTCGCCCGGGCCCTGCCGGGGCTCGCGTCCATCATCGACCATTACACCGCCGGCACCCGGTTCGGCATCGGCGTCGATCCCGCCGATGGCCTGCTGCGTGCCGGCGAGCCCGGCATCCAGCTCACCTGGATGGACGCCAGGATCGGCGACCGCGTAATCACCCCGCGCACGGGCAAACCGGTGGAACTCAATGCCCTTTGGCACAACGCCCTGGCCGCCATGGCCGAGCTCGCCGAGGCCGCCGGACAGGAGGGCGAGGACTACCAGCATCACGCCGGGAACGTCGCGGGCGCCTTCGTGCGTTTCGACCGGCCCCGTGGCGGCCTGCTGGATGTCGTCGACGGCCCGGACGGGGACGAGCCGGCGGTGCGGCCCAATCAGATCCTGGCGGTCAGCCTGCCGTTCTCCCCGCTGGACCCTCGCGCGCAGGCGCGGGTCGTGGCGGAAACCGGGCGTCACCTCCTGACCTCCTGCGGCCTGCGTTCCCTGGCCCCCTGCGAAGCCGGTTATCGCGGGCGCTATCGCGGCGGGGTCGAGGAACGCGACGGTGCCTACCATCAGGGCCCCGTCTGGGGGTGGCTGCTGGGCCCCTGGGCGCTGGCCGAGTACCGGATCACCGGCGATGCCGATGCAGCCCGCGCCCGGCTGCTTCCCGTCGGCGACCACCTGACCGACGCCGGACTGGGCCACGTCAGCGAAATCTTCGATGGCGATCCGCCCCATACACCCCGGGGCACCCCAGCGCAGGCCTGGTCGGCCGCGTGCGTGCTGGAGGCATGGTGGCGTCTCGAGCGTGTGACATCGGGCCGCGCCCCGGGCCCGTACCAGTCCCCGGTACCGAACCACGAAGGAGGGTGACATGGACCACGACCATCGACATGACGCCGAACGACAGCGACTGGAACAGCAGCGCCATGGCGAAATCGACTGGCGCCGCTGGGGGCCCTACCTCGCCGAGCGCGCCTGGGGCACGGTGCGCGAGGACTACAGCGCCAAGGGCGAGGCCTGGGAATACTTCGACCATGACCAGGCCCGTTCACGGGCCTGTCGCTGGAGCGAGGACGGGCTGGGCGGGATCTGTGACCAGGAGCAGCGCCTGTGCCTGGCGCTCGCCCTGTGGAACGGGGTCGACCCCATCCTCAAGGAACGCGCCTTCGGCCTGACCGGCAATCAGGGCAACCGGGGCGAGGACGTCAAGGAACGCTATTTCTACCTGGACGCCACGCCCAGCCACAGCCTTCTGCGGTACCTCTACCGTTACCCGCAGGGCGAGTATCCCTATGCCGAGCTGGTGGCGGAGAACCGGCGCCGCGGCCGCAGCGACCCGCCCTTCAACCTGCGGGACCACCCGGTGTGGGAGGCCGGCTACTGGGATGTGGTCATCACCTGGGCCCGGGCGGCGCCCGGAGCCATCCACTGCCGCATCCGCGCCCACAACCGCGGGAATGCCCCGGCCACGCTCCACCTGCTGCCCACGATGTGGTTGCGCAATACCTGGGCCTGGGGTGACGACGATGTCGTGCAGCCGCGCCTCACGACGACCGGAGCGCCCGCGGGCGCGAACTGGGCCGTCCGGGTGACGGCGCCCGCCCCGGGGCACTGCTATCTGTACGGGGCCGGGGACGCCGCCCTCCTGTTCACCGAGAACGAGACCCATCAGGAGCGGCTGTTCGGCGTACCGAGCGCCTCCCGTTACGTGAAGGATGCCTTCCACCGGCGGGTAGTGAACGGCGAGACGAGCGCCGTCAACCCGGTCCCGGAAGGCACCAAATGCGCCGCCTGGTACGCCGCCGAGACACCTCCCGGCGAGGCCTTTCACGTGGATCTGGTGCTCTCGGAGGAAGCGCTGGACACCCCCTTTGCCGACCACGAAGCCGTCCTCGCGGCGCGCACGGCCGAGGCGGATGCGTTCTACGCCGATCTGCTGCCGGACGCCGGCACGGCGGATGCCGCAACCCTGCGTCAGGCGCTGGCGGGCATGATCTGGAATCAGCAGTTCTACCACTACGAGGTACGGCGATGGCTGAACGGGGACCAGCTGCCGCCTCCGTCCGAACGCCGGGCTGGCCGCAACCGGCACTGGCGCCACCTGCGGGCCCGCGACATCCTCTCCATGCCGGACACCTGGGAATACCCCTGGTTCGCCGCCTGGGATCTGGCCTTCCATGTCCCCCAACTGGCCCTGCTGGACCCGGAACTGGCCAAAGGTCAGGTGGAAACGCTGCTGTCGGAGCGCTACCTGCACCCCAACGGCCAGATCCCCGCGTACGAATGGGCCTTCGAGGACGTGAACCCGCCGGTCCATGCCATGGCGGCGCTGGAGGCCTTCCGCGCCGAGCGTGCCCGGCACGGGGCCGGCGATACCGCCTTCCTGCAGCGGGTCTTCCACAAGCTGCTGCTCAACTACGCCTGGTGGATCAACCGCAAGGACACCGAGGGTCACAATCTGTTCGAGGGCGGATTCCTCGGTCTGGACAACATCTCGGTCTACGATCGCTCCCGATCCCTGCCTCCGGGCTACACCCTCAAGCAGGCCGACGCTACCGGCTGGATGGCCATGTTCGCCCTCAACATGACGGTGATGGCCCTGGAGCTGTGCCGCAGCGACCGCAGCTACGACGACATGGCCGTACAGAGCTTCGAACAGTTCCTCGCCATCGCCGAGGCCATCGCCGGCAGCGAGGAGTCCGGCCACGCCGGTCTGTGGGATGAGGCATCGGGGTTTTTCAAGGATGTGGTGGTGACCCCCGAGGGTACCGGCCACCCGATCGACGTCTACTCGTGGGTGGGCCTGATCCCGCTGTTCGCGGCCGAACTGGTGGGCCCGGAGCTTTTGAGCTGCGCGCCACGTTTCCGCCGGGCCCTGCACGAGCACCAGGGCGGTGCCTACCGGGGCAGCGTGGTCTGCGCATGTCCGGACGCGGAGAACGAACACGGCGAACACCTGCTGGCGCTGGTGGATGCCCGCCGACTGGCGGCGGTCCTGCGCCGCCTGCTGGACGAAGACCAGTTCCTCGCCCCGCACGGAATCCGCAGCGTAAGCCGCATCCACGCCGACTACACCGACCTGGGCGAGATCCCCGGCATCGGCCACACCACTATCGAGTACATCCCGGGGGAGAGCACCTCCGACCTGTTCGGCGGCAACTCCAACTGGCGCGGGCCGATCTGGCTCCCCACCAACTACGCGCTGGTGCAGGCACTGCGCAGGTTCCACCGTTTTCTGGGCGACGGCTTCCGCATCCCGGCCCCCTGCCTGGACGGCGCGGAAGTCACCCTGGCCGAGGCCGCCGACCTCATTGGCGAACGCCTCACCGGTCTCTACCGGCCCGACGCCTCCGGCACCGCTCCGGCACTGGCCGGCGACGGCCCCCTGTGCGGTCCCGAAGGCGAACCCCTGCTGCAGTTCTACGAGTACTTCCACGGCGAGGACGGCCGCGGGCTGGGCGCGGCGCACCAGACCGGCTGGACCGGGCTGCTGGCGAAACTGCTGGCCGATTCGCACCGGCCACCGACGTTGTAGGGGAAAACCCCGATTCGCCGCGGTCGGCGGGGGCCTATGTTCAGGACAAGGCGTTCATGTGAACGCCGACCGCACAAAAAACAGGAGGAGAACCGCCATGCCTGCTTCCACTCTGAACCGTCGCAACTTCCTGCGTCTGGGCGGGGCCGGCGCCGCCGGCCTGGCCCTGGGCGCCGCCTTTCCCGGTCTCGCCCTGCAGGGCCTGGCCGGCACCGCACGCGCCGCAACCACATCCAGCCGGGCCATCGTCGGGGACGTGATCGACTACAGCATTCGCCCGGGCGACTGGCCCGGCGCCTTCGGCCACGTGACCATGCGTCTGCACCAGGCCGTGCACGCCTCCGGCCACGCCTGGTTCATCCGCACCGACGCCTCCGATCCCGAGTTTGCCGAGCGCGAGGGGCTGGTCCACGTGCCACTGCTGAACACCGCCCAGGGGCGCGGCAGGGCCAACGAGCTGTTCCTGCGCGGGGACGGCGTGCCACCGGTGATCCGCTCCGTGCCGCCGGCCGACGACTATTCGCCGCTGATGGAGATCAAGCGGGTACGGGCGGCCGGTCGCGAAGGCGAATCCGACCCGGCGAGTCTGGACAGCGCCGAAGCCATCCGCTCGGCGGAGGAGGCCGGCGCCGTGACGGTGGAGTCCACCGGGGTGTTCGTGAACTATCCGCTGATGGCCTGGCCGGAAGGCAGTCTGACGGTGGACGACGACAAGCAGGAATATCTCGGCGGCGGCCAGTTGCTGGAGCCGCTGGATACCGGCTCCGGCCGCGTCACCCTGAAGCTCCACGAGGCCTTCCCCGGCAGCTACTACCTGGTCACCGACGCGTCCCTCGGAGGGCCGGCCGAGATGATGAGCGTTCCGGTCTCGGCACCGCTGGACGATCTGGTCGACGTGGGCGGCACCGACAAGGTGTGGGTCTTCACCAACGGCATCGAGGGCTCCGGCGTGATGGGCCACCAGCCCGCGGTGTTCGGCAACCCGGCGGGACACCCGGCATGGAGCCCGTTCTGGGACCACTTCGCCCTGACCTGGGAGGATCCCTCGCAGGCGCACCTGCTGACCTCCGCGGCCGACATCCGCGCCGCGCTGGAGGCGGACGAGCTGGTGTCCCACGACGGGACGCCGAACAGCCCGCGCGGCTTCGTGGTCAACTGCCCGGTCCCGGTAACCGGCGACAATCAGACCGGCTGACCGCCACGCGCCGTCCCCCGGCCCTCGGCGCCCCTGGCGCCGGGGGCCTTCCCCTGCTGTCCATCGACAAGGAGCCATCATGAAACGCAACCTTCCGGCCACGACCCTGCTGTCCGTCCTGCTGGCCCTGGCGGCCACGCCCGCAGCGGCCGGCGATGTACCCGGCCTGATCATCAAGACCAGCCCGCACTCGCCGGCAGAGACCCTGGACCGTCTGGAACACGCGCTGGAGGCCAACGACATCGGCATCGCCCTGCGCTGGGACCACGCGGCGAAGGCCGAGGGCGTGGACATCCCGCTGCGGGACACGGAACTGCTGCTGTTCGGCAACCCGGCGGCGGGCTCGCATTTCTTTACCAGTGCACAGAGCGCCGGCATCGACCTGCCCATGAAGGCCCTGGCGTGGGAGGACGCCGACGGCCGGGTGCGACTGGGCTACAACGACCCCGGCCACATCGCCGAGCGCCACGGCATCGACGACCGCGACAAGGTCATCGGCAACATGCGGCGGGCACTGGACAACCTCACCGACGCCGCCATCGCCCCCGACTGATCCCCGGCGCCGGACGCCGCCGTCACCCGGCCCGCCAGCGGGCCTCCAGCTCGCCGGCGGGAACCGGGTGGCCGTAATGAAAGCCCTGGATGCTGCGGCAGCCCAGCTCCCCCAGCGCCGCCACCTGCCCGGCTTCTTCGGCCCCCTCGGCCAGCACCCGCAGGCCGAGGCCGGCGCCCAGGGCGACCACCGCACTGCAAACGGCCCGGTCATGCGGGTCGTCCGGCAGGTCGCGGACGAAGGCGCGGTCGATCTTGATCTTGTCCACCGGCAGGGTCTTCAGGTAGGCCAGCGAAGAATACCCGGTGCCGAAGTCGTCCACCGCGATCCCCACGCCCAGCTCGCGCAGGCGGCCGAGGATCGTCCCCATGCGCTCCACGTCCGCCATCATCGCGCTCTCGGTCACTTCGAACTCCAGGGCACCGCCCGACACGCCGTGGGTCTCCAGCAGCCCCGCCACCCGTTCCACCAGGCCGTCGTCGGCCAGCTGCAGCGGCGATACATTCACCGCCACCGTGACCGCCTCCCAGCCCGCCGCGCGCCAGCGTGCCACCTGGCCCACCGCCTGCTCCAGCACGCGATCGCCCAGCGCGCCGATCAGTCCGCCGGCCTCGGCCACCGGTATGAAATCCCCCGGCGACACCCGCCCCTCCCGTGGATGGTGCCAGCGCACCAGCGCCTCGGCCCCGGTCGCGCGTCCGGTCACGCTGTCCACCTGCACCTGATAGAAGGCCTCGAACTGATCCTCCGCCAGCGCGGTGCGCAGTTCGCGCAGGCGCCGGTTGTGGTGCTCCACTGCCGCGTTCATTTCCGCCGAAAAGAAGCGCACCCGGGCGCCGCCTTCCCGCTTGGCCCCGGCCATGGCGAGATCCGCGTTGCGGATCAGCGTGGCCGCCTCCTCGCCCGCCGCCGGATAGCTGGCAATACCGGCGTGCGCGCCGCTCTCCAGCGGTCGCCCGTTCACCTCGTAGGGCTGCGCCAGCGCCCCCGCCAGCCGCTCGGCCAGACACGAAAGCTCGCCCGGGTCGTCGAATGCGGGCACGACCACCCCGAACACGTCGCCGCCCACCCGCGCCACGGTATGGTCGGCCGGGACCTCGGCCTGCAGCCGCTGCGCGGCCACCGCCAGCACGGCGTCCCCGGCGCGGCGGCCGGCCATGCCATTGATGTGCTGGAACCCGCTCATCCCGAGAAATACCACGGCGGCCCGATGAGCGTGCAGCCGCGCCTGCTGCAGGACCTGCTGCAGACGGTCCTGGAACACCGGCAGGTTGGCCAGACCGGTGGTCTCGTCCTGCGTCTGGCGCTGCAGCAGCGCATCCTCGTAGGTCTTGCGCTCGGTGATGTCTGTGCCGTAGAGGTTCACGTAGCCGGCATCGGTAACCGGCACCACATGGATCTGGAACCAGCGCTCGCCCAGCCGCACCTCCAGGGTGCGATATTCGCCGTCGTCCAGTGCCGCCGCCGCGGTATCACGCCAGTGTTCCGGGAGACCGTCCCCCTGCTGGATGCCCCATTCGGCCAGCAGCTCGGCGCTGGCCGGATTGGCGTACTGCAGGACCCCGGCCCGATCCGCGCGCAGCACCGGAAACACGTTTTCGTCCGGGAACCGGGCCATGCTGCGGATTTCCTCTTCCGCCCAGCGTCCCAGCGCAGCCTCGCGCTCGGCCAGCCGCTCCAGGGTTTCGGCGGAACGCTGCTGCAATACGTCGAACGCCGTGCCCAGCCGGGCCAGCTCATCCCCGCCCTGCATCCCGGAGCGATAGCGCAGGGGATGCTCGGGATCTCCCGCCGCACCCTGCATGGCCCGGCGCAGCCGCTGGATCGGGAGCAGAACCAGGCGATCCATCAGCATCAGCATCGCGGCCGCCGCCATCAGGGCCAGCAGCACCGCACCCGCGATGACCGGCAGACCGGCCGCCCCGTCGCCCGGCATCGTCGGGATACCGGGCTCCACCCGGTACAGCAACCCCAGCAACAGGGCCTGGAGCAGCAGAACCCCCAGCAGCACCACGGCACTGACCCGACGCCCCAGACGCCCCCCGAAACAACGTTGCAGACTACCCATGGTCTTTCCCTCCGTCGGCGGGCCCGAGCAAACGCACCAGTTCTTCGCCGGCGCTGCTGTTGGACGCCGATCCCTCGATGGCACGCCGGGTATCCGCCTGTACCTGTTCCAGCCGGGATACCAGCTCGTCCAGTTCCTCCGCCTGCTGCGATGCCCGGGCCGCGGCATCGTCCGAGGTGGCCGCGGCCCGCCCGATGGTATCGGCAATCGATTCCACCTCCCCGGCCGCCTCCTCGCTGCGCGAGCGAAGGTCGTCCATGCCGTTCGCCAGTGTCTCGATCCGGCCGGTGATCCGCTCTACCGCCCCGGACAGCTCGTCCACCAGCGAGGCCACCTCGTCCGCGGAGCGCCCCGCACTGTCCGCCAGACCATTGACCTCCTCGGCGACGACCGCAAACCCCCGCCCCTGTTCGCCGGCGCGCGAGGCCTCGATGCGGGCATTCAGGGCCAGCAGATTGGTCTGGCCGGCGATGTCGCGGATATCGCCCGCCATGCGGTGGATCTCGGAAAAACGCTGCTTGAAGGTGCGAACCTCCCCGGCCAGGGAGCGACCTTCGTCGGCCCCCTCGTTCATGCCCTCGCGCGTCGCACCGATTTCCCCGCGCACCTCCCCGGCCTGGCGGTCGGCCTCCTTGAGTTCGAGACAGCTCTGCTGCGCCGCCGACTCGGTCTGCCGCGCCTCGTCCACGGCCTGGCGAGTGCGTTCCAGCACCCGGTCGACATCCGCCAGACGCTGCTCGGAGGCCTGATTGACCTGACCGGCATTGTCACGCACACGCGCCGCGAGCGCGGCCAGACGCTGCGGGTCGCACGACGCACCGCCGTCTGCAGGGGACTCGGGCACCGGCTCGGCCGATGCCGGTTCGGCATACCGGGCGTGGCATCGGAACTGGGCCGCCGTCGCACTGACCGTGGCCACCACGAACGGCACGACCAGGGTGAGCGCGGCCTTCAGCCAGGCGACCGGCGCGGCCCCCACCAGCGCCTCCCACTGATTCACGACGATGAGCACCGGGCCCACCACCATCGCCACCTTGAACGCCCGCAGCGGGATGCCGTGGCTGCCGGCCGTTTGCAGAAATCCCTGCGCCGTCATCGTTGTTCCCCCTCCCAACACTCGTTTCCTCCGAAACTAGACCGCAGGAGAAACCCTGACATCGGGGTAATCCCCTATCCCTCGCGGCCCCGGACCGGCACGCAGGCCGCCCGGAAGGGCTTGATCGGCCCGTCGCTGTGTGGACACTTCGCCCGCATGAGCGAGGAGATGCCCATCGACGCCCTGCACGGGGACTTTGCCGCGGCGCTGGCCGACGGCCCGGTGGTGGTGTCGGCGGCGACCGGTTCGGGCAAGTCGACGCGCCTGCCGGTGTGGGCGCGGGAACAGGGGCGCGTGCTGGTGGTGGAACCGCGCCGGGTGGCAGCCACCAGCCTGGCGCACTGGGTGGCCGGCCTGCTCGGCGGCAAACCCGGGCGCGAGGCGGGCTTCGCCGTGCGCGGCGAGGTGCGCTGCGATCGCGACACGCAGATCGTATTCGCCACCCCCGGGATGGCCCTGCAATGGCTGGCGCACCACGGCCTCGCGGATTTCGCGGTGGTGGTCCTCGACGAGTTCCACGAACGCCGCTGGGACACCGACCTGCTCTACGCCCTGCTGACCGAGACCGGACGCCACCGCCTGGTGATCACCTCGGCCACCATCGACGGCGCGCGCCTCGCCCGCGATCTCGGCGGCACCTGTCTCGAGAGCCCCGGCCGGTCCTGGCCGGTCGCGCTGGAACACCTCGCCGCGGACCCGCAGGCGATGCCCCATGCGAAAGACCTGGCCACGCGCGTGGCCGAAGGCATACGCACCGCACTGGCGCGTACCGACGGCGATGTCCTCGCCTTTCTGCCCGGGCGCGGCGAGATCGCCGCGGCGGCGCGGGCCCTGAAGGACGAGCCCGTGGCCTGCATCGAGCTGCACGCCGGCGCCAGCGCCGAGGCGCAGCGCCATGCCCTGCAGCCGGGGCAGGAACGCCGGGTGATCCTCGCCACCAACGTCGCCGAGAGCTCGGTGACCGTGCCCGGGGTCACCGCCGTGGTCGACAGCGGCCTGGAGCGCCGCACGGGTCGGCGCAACGGCCGCACCGTGCTCGCGCTGCAGGCGATCGCCGCCGACAGCGCGGAGCAGCGCCGCGGGCGCGCGGGCCGCACCGCGCCGGGGCTGTGCCTGCGGCTGTGGGGGCGCAATGCCCCGCTGGCTGCGAACACCCCGCCGGAGCTGCAGCGCGAGGACCTCACCGAACCGGTACTGGCGGCCGCCTGCTGCGACCGCCCGGCGCGCGAACTCGCATTCCCCGATCCCCCGCGCGAGGAGGCCCTGGAACGCGCCGAAGACCGGCTGCGGGCGATGCACGCGATCGACGCGGATGGCCGCGCGACCGAGCACGGGCAGCGCCTGTTCGCCCTGCCGGTGGACACCGCGCTGGCCCATCTGGTGCTGGCCATGCCGGATGCGGCCACGGCCGCGTTCATGGCCGATCTCGCCGGCGCCCTCGGCCGCCGCCGGGCGGTCGCGGTGCCGCCCAACGACGAACGCGAGCGGCAGGAGGCGGTCGCCGCCCTCGGGCGGGCCTGTGATGCGACGCTGCGGGTCGCCGCGGTGCGCGGCCACGCCCCCGAGGGGGTCCATATACGCCGGGAGGAACGCCGCGAGGCGCTCCATCTGGCCCGTCAGGTGCGCGAGCTGGCCGGCCTGCCCGCCCGGGAATCACAGCAGGAACCGCAGCAGGAGCCGGAGTCCGAATCTCTCGCGGCCACCGCGCCGCGGGCGCTGACCGCCGCGGTCGCCGCCGCTCCCGAGCTGGCCTTCGTCCGCCGCGAGCGCCGCCGCTTCGCGCTGGGCAACGGCGGCGAGGAGGCGGAGATCGGTCGCGATTCGCTGCTGGCCGAGGATGCCGAGGCGGCCGTGGTGTTCGACAGCCACAGCCTGCCCGGCAAGGGCACCCGCGACACCCGCACCATCGCCACGGTGCTCGCGCCGCTGGAGCCCGATGCCCTGATCGACGCGGGGGTGGCCACGCCGGCCATCGCCGATCCCGAATGGTCCGCGGAGGGACTCGTGGTCCGCCGCGACTGGTGGCATGCCGGGCGCGTACTGCGCAGCGACCGCACCCGCCCCGCAGGCGCCGCGGCGCGCGAGGCACTGGCCGCGCTGATCCTGGAGGACCAACTGCTCGCCCCCGCCGGCTCGCGCCTGCGCGACGACCTCGACGCCTGGGCGCTGTATCTCGCGCTGGGCTTCGAGCAGGGCGAGGTCCCGGACGCCCGCGACTGGCTGGCCCGCCGCCTGCAGACCCTGGGCGTGGAGTCGGACGAGGACGTGGTCCTGCTGGAACCGGAGGACCTGGCGTTCGAGGGCGTACCCGAGTGGAAACGCGAACGGTTCGATCGCCGCTATCCGCGCGAGGTGCGGCTCTCGGGCCTGCACATGCGCATCCATTACAACGTCGCCCGCCGTACCGTCACCGCAGAGAAAATCGACGGCAACCGGCGCGACGACCCGAAGCGCTGGGAACTGCCCGCCTGGCAGGGCTGGCACGTTCGCTTCCAGCGCGCCAGCCGCGTGGTCGACGTGCGCTAGGAAAGCACCAGCAGGGGATGGGTCGCGAACAGGCGCTCCAGGCGCTGTTCCAGTTCGGCGCGCACCGGGCCGCTGCGGTCCGCGTCGAGGCGGGATACGAACAGGTTGTCGTACCACTCTTCTTCTTCGTCCATGTCCCAGTCGACCTCGCGCAGCAGGGCCTGGCCCGCCTCGGGCAGCCGGGCGGGCAGCTCGCGACCGCTGAGCTGCGCCCACACGCCGGTCCAGCAGCGGGCCAGGGCCAGCGGGTGGTAACCACCGCCCCCGAGCACCAGCAGCTTCGGCGTGCCGTCGGCGTGGCGGGGGCTGGTCTCGATCACGTCGTCGATGCACTGGAGGAAGCACTGGGTGGAAATGCCGAACTTGCCCAGCGGGTCCGGCAGCAGCGCATCGGTGCCGGCCTGCACGACCACGTAATCCGGCTGCCAGCGGGTACGCGCCGCCTCCCAGATGCGGCTGAAGGCGCTGCGGAATTCCGTGTCGTTGGTCTCTTTCGGCAGCGGCAGGTTGACCGCGTTCCCCAGCCGGCCGGTGTCCTCGATGCGCCCGCCCTGGAACGGATAGCCGTATTCGGTATCCATGTGCAGGGACACGGTAAGCACGTCCGGGTCGTCGGCGAATGCCGCTTCCACGCCGTCGCCGTGATGGGCGTCGATATCCAGGTACAGCACCCGTGCCCCGCTCTGGCGCAGGCGCATGATGCCCAGGGCGCAGTCGTTGAAGTAGCAGAAGCCGCGCGCCTGGTCGGGGGCGGCGTGATGCATGCCCCCGGCCGGATTGAAGGCCATGCCACCCTCCAGCACGACCTCGGCGCCCTGGATGGAACCGTAGGTGGCGGTGGCCGGGGTGGAGAAGAAGCCGGCGAAGAACGGGTTCTCGAAGTTGCCGATGTTGTGGCGGTCGCGGTAGCGCTGGAACACCTTGCCCAGCGCCTCGGCGCGCTGCATCGCGGTCACGTAGTCGCGAGTATGCAGCCACTCGAGCTCGGCGGGCATGGCCTTGCGCGTCACCGCCATCTCGCCGGGGGTGACGGCGTCGTAGGCCTCGATCAGGTCGATGGTCAGCGACACCCGCGGGATCCCCAGCGGATGGTTGTCGCCGTAGCTGTGCCCGCGATAGCGCGGGGCGTGCAGCAGCGTCGCGTGGCGGCGCGCCGGACCGGAGGCGGCGTCCGGGGCAGCGACGGGGGCGGCTTCGGGGGTGGCATTCACTGGTGGCGCAGCCTCAGGTAGATCTCGGGCAGACGGCGCGGCAGCTCGTCCACGTGGTCGATGATGGTGTAGTGGCCGGGGCCGAAGATCGCCGGCAGGTATTCCGAGCCGGATGGGTCCAGGGTGACGCAGAACGGGTGCACGCCGGCGTCCACCGCCTCTTTCATGGCCATGCGCGTGTCCTCGTGCAGGTAGCGCTGATCGCCGCCGTCGTCGTAGTCGGCCGGGCGGCCGTCGGACAGGATCAGCAGCAGGCGGCGCTGGGCCGAACTGCGCCGGAAGGCCTCCAGCGAGTGGCGAATGCCCGCGCCCATGCGCGAGGCCAGGCGCCCGGAGACCCCGGCGATGCGGTTGCGCACGGTGGCGCTCAGGTCTTCGTTGAAGTCCTTCAGCCAGTAATAGTTGACCTGATCGCGCTGTTTGGAGGCGAACCCGGCGAGCGCACAGGGATCGCCAACCCGGTCGATGGCCTCGGCGAACAGCATCATGCCCTCGCGCACACGGTCGACGATCTTGCCCTGCCCGCCCGGATGCCGCGCCATGATGGAGGTCGACATGTCCGCCAGCATCAGCACCGAGGTGTCGCGGTGCTGCACCGCGCGACGGCGGTAGATGAAGGCCTTGGGCGACAGACCCGCCTTCTTGTCGGCGACATAATCGATCACCGCCTCGGTATCCAGCTCGTCGCCGTCCATCTGTTTGCGCAGCGGCGCCGGACGCATCGGGCGCTGCATCTCCAGGCCCCGGGTCAGGCGCTTCAGGGTGTCGGCGTGGCGGGTGAGGATCTCCGCCGCGCGGTCGGGCTCTTCGTCGTCCAGGACGCGCTCGTAGAGGTTCACCCAGTCGGAGATGTAGCGCTGCTCGCGGTAGTCCCACTCGGGGTACAGGATGCCGTCCTTCTTCGGCGTGTACGGCGCCGCGCGCTTGGCTACCTGGGCCGGCTGCGGAATCCCGGTGCCGATCCGCCCGCCGGTGCCGGAGGTCTCCTGCTGCGGGGTCTGGATGTCCGCGTCCGGGTCCTTCTGTGCGTCCTCCGGGGCCTGCTGCGGCTGCTCTTCCTGCTTCTCGTGCTCGAACTTGTGCTCGTCGTGCGCCTCGTGGTCGCGGAAGTCCGCCAGCTCGCCGTTGCGCTCGCGCTGAGGATAGACCGGCAGCGCCGCGTTCAGCGACAGCCCGGGCAGGTAGGCCTCGGCGCGTTCTTCGATGGTGATCTCGGGGAAGGCCCCGTCGGCGAACAGCTCCTCGGCCACCTCCCAGGCGGTCACCACGTCGGCATCGGGCTCCAGCATGCGCGCGAGCCGAGGATCCTCCGGCTCGCGCCCCTCCAGCAGCGCCCGGTGCGCCCGCAGGGCGAAATCGAAATACGTGCCGGCCGGTTCGGCCGGGCGCTCGTACGCCTCGGCCAGCCGCACCAGGCGTTCGAGAAAGCGCGGGATGCGCGGGGCGACCCGGGCGTTCACCCGCAGGTCTTCGGCCAGGTCGAACAGGACCTGAAAGCGGAACATGCGCTCGCCGAAGGCGGCGAACAGCGGCCGCCAGGTGATGCGCGAGCGGTCGTCCAGCGGCGGGTGCTCGCTGCCCGCGCGCTCGAACAGGCGCTCCACGCGGGGCAGGGCATAGGTGTCGTACGCCAGGTGGGCCGCCGCATGCTGCGTGGCCACCAGGGCCTCCTCGCGCGAGTCCATGACCGCCGGCATGAACAGTCGGCGGCCGTCGGTCTCCAGCATCGGCCGGCCCTCGCCGGGCTTCCAGCTGGAATCCGCCAGCGGGATGTCGGCGTCCAGCCAGGCCAGCATCACCAGCCGCAGGAAGCGCCCGTGCATGCGCGGACGGAACCCCGGCAGGGCGTCCAGCAGCAGCTTCAGACTCTCGTCGCTCTCCAGGCGGAAATACGCCTCGCCGCGCGAGCGCCCGGCCTTCAGCAGGTCGGCCCCGCGCCTCGCCCAGGAAAGCAGACCGCCGTCGCCGACCAGGTTGCGCGCGATCGGCGCCCCTTCGAGGTAGCAGTCCAGGGTCAGGCCGCGCTCGTCGAACAGCGTCTCGGCCGGGTCGATCAGGGCCCGCAGCCCCTCGATGCCGCGCCCGTCCGCGAGCTTGTCGAAATCGGTCTCGAAATAGGCCCGGGCGTCCGGCAGGCTGCGCTCGCACCAGCGCAGACCGGTCGCGTACCACTCGCGCTCGCCGTCCTCGCCCCAGGCGGCGAACACCCGGTCGGCCTGGCTCATGAACCCCTCGAGCGCATCCGCGGAATTCACCCAGCGGGCGAACTCGGCGGCCTGCGCGCGCCAGGGCTCCACGCCGCCGATGTGTTCGGCCATCCGCGCGGAATGCCGCATGAAGCTCTTGCCGGCCTCGCGGTCATGGAAGAACAGGTCGCGCGCGGTCTCGATCCACCGCCGGGCGGGACCGGCACCGAACTCGCGGATCGCCGGCAGGGCCTCCTTCGCGTCGCGGTGGGCGACGAAGCTCATGTCCTCGAGGTGCTGCAGGATCTCCTCGATCTCGACGAGATCCTCGGCCTCGGTATCCGCGCCCCCGTCGTTGCGGGCCTGCTCGCTCACGCGGCTTCCGACTCGGGGAAGTGGGCGTCGAAGATCTCCTCCAGCGCCTGGATCAGCTCGGGGTCATCGGTGATCGGCGCGATCATCGCCGCGCGGCAGGCCACGCGCGGGCTCAGGCCCGCCTGCATCAGCTCCCCGGCATAGGCCAGCGCGCGGGTGGAGGTCGCCTCCTCCAGGCCGTGGTCCTTCAGCGCCCGCGCCTTGCGCCCGGCGGCGACCAGCTTCTCCACCCGATCGGCGTCCAGACCGCCGGACTCCTTGGCGACGATCTCGCGCTCGACCTCTTCCGAGGGGTAATCGAAATGGATGCCGACGAAGCGCTGCTTGGTGGACGGCTTCAGGTCCTTCAGCACGGTCTGGTAACCGGGGTTGTAGGAGATCACCAGCATGAAGTCCTCGTGCGCATCGATGATCTGCGACTTCTTGTCCAGCGGCAGCTGGCGGCGGTGGTCGGTCAGCGGGTGGATAACCACGGTGGTGTCGGTACGCGCCTCGACGATCTCGTCTAGGTAACAGATCGCCCCCTCCTTGACCGAGCGGGTCAGCGGCCCGTCCTGCCACACGGTCTCCTCGCCCTCCAGCAGGAAGCGGCCCACCAGGTCGGAGCTGGTGAGGTCCTCGTGGCAGGACACCGTGACCAGCGGCTGGCCGATGGTATGCGCGACATGCTCCAGAAACCGGGTCTTGCCGCAGCCGGTCGGCCCCTTGAGCATCACCGGAAGGCGCTTGGCATAGGCCGCCCGGAAGATCTCGACCTCGTCGGCCTGGGGCTTGTAGAAGGGCGCGCCGCCCTGGCTGCCATCCTGGCCGGGCTTGTCGATGACGTCGCGTTCCACTCCGCGCATGCGGTTGATCAGGTTCTTCATGCTGGCTCCTGTAGGCCGCCTGGTATGTCGCGTCGCATGACGATTCCGGGCACATCCCCGGGGGGGCGCACCCCCGGAATCGTCATCGCGCGGGGATTGTTGTATGATTTCGGGTTTGATTATACCCAACCAGTTCACTCGGATTCAGCGCGTAAATAGAGGACCCGCAATGAAACTTGTCAAACTCGTCAAGCTGAACAACCTGCAGTACAACCCGAACCGCGACCCGGAAGTGTACCGTCGCCCGGTGAACGAGGAATTCCGCCTGCAGGCCATGCTGAACGGCTCGGGCACCGCGCAGTGCCGCTTCACCGTGGAGGGCGAGACCCTCTGCGAAAGCAGCGTGTCCCTGCCCGGCAGCTTCGACTGCAAGTTCAGCTACGACACCGCGGGGACCCGCATGGGTGACCTGGAGATCGAGGGCAACGGCGAGACCTACCACCAGAAGATCCGGATCGACGTCCTCGAGCACGCCTGGATCGGCTGAAGGCCGCGCCATTCGTCGCTCCGCGGCACACGCGGAGCGACGAAGCGAAAAGGCCCCGTGGCTTGAGCCCGGGGCCTTTTCTGTTGGGGCCTTTCTTTCTGACGGGACACTCAGCCCCAGTCGTACATGCGGATGAACTCGGGGAGCTTTTCGACCATCTCGTCCCGGTCGAAGAAGCGATCCGCCCGCGCCAGACGCATCTCGTCACGAATGTCCGCATCCCCGCCGAAACAGAATACCGGAAGATTGATCTGGTATTCCATGCGCAGGGTGCGGATCACGTCCAGCGGATCGAACACCTCGATCTCGTCCAGATCCAGCAGCAGGAAGCGATACAGCAGGACCTCGTTCCAGTCTCCCAGACCCTCCAGATCGGTGGTCGCTTCCATGTGCCAGTCGTCGGGCAATGGCGCCCGCAGGCGCTCGGTCATCTCGCCGTCCCGGCTCATCAGGATCATGCGCTTTTCCAGACGGCGCTGGATCGTCGGTTCGGCCATCTCGGTGTCTCCTTGGAAATTCAGGCAATGCCGCGGTACAGCGCATCGATGCGGGCGCTGACCGCATCGGCCACCGCAGGGTCGAGGCAGCCGGCCAGGCGCGAGCGCAGATGCAGACGTTCCGGCAGCTCGCCCGCCACGCGCTCGCCGAGGACGCGGTCCACTGCGGGGTCCTCGCACCAGACGCGGGCGATGTGCTGTCCTTCGACGTGCAGGCGCAGGCGCCCGCAGGCCACCCGTGTCTCGAACACGTGATTGTCACGATTGACCCGGATCCCCTCCGGCACGGACGGACGCGCATCCCCGTCCGCGAGATCGTCCAGTTCCTCGTAACCGGCCGCCAGCCAGGCCTCCAGGGTCGGCGCGTCCGGCGTCACCTCCACCGGCGGCGCCTCGAAGCGGCGTTCCGTGACCCGGCGCAGCGAGTCGCGCAGGGCCGCGGAATCCGGCGCCCGCCCCAGCTCCCCGGCGCAGTCGGTCATGCCGGCCTCCAGTACCGGGCGCAGCCATTCGCGATACCCCTCGCTGGGGGCCCGCACACAGGCGAGGAAATCCTCCACCGGGAAACGACCGAGAAAGCTCGCGCCGAATACCGAGCCCTCGTTCAGGGTGGCCGCACCGGTACCCATGATCTTGCGGCCCTGCACCCAGACATCCTGTCCGCGGGGTTCCACCCCCTGCAGGCCCAGCTCGCGCAAGACGTCCACGGCCATGGCCAGGCCCTGCGCGAACAGATGCCGGGGGCCGCGCTTGAGGACACGGCTCGGCCGGATCACGAAGAAGCAGTCCTGGTCGGCATCCACCCATACCGAACCACCGCCCAGGGGGCGCCGCACCACCGGGATGCCACGCGCGGCACAGTGGTCCAGATCGAGGTCGGCTTCGGGGTCCTGACTGCCGCCCACCGAGACATGCGCCTCGCGCGAGCGCGCCCACAGTACCCGGGGCGGAGCGTCCGGCGGAGTGGACGCCGCCAGCCCGGTATACAGGGCATGCAGCTCCGTCGCCGACCGCTCCCCGGCATCGATCCATTCCGGAGCGGCCGGGGTCGTCATCGCGCCTTATTCCTCCGACGGCTGACCGGCGGCCGCGTCGCCCTGCTGCTCCTGATCCTTGTCATCGTTCCCCGGCTTGTAGAAATAACGGAAATAGAAGTCGGAGCGCGACAGATCCTCGTACAGCTTGGCCCGTTCCTCGACCCCGGTGCGCATGATATCCACCAGCGCCTCGGCCTGCTGGCCGTCGATGATGTGCATGCCGCCCAGCAGCTCCTGGTCGGTGTCGAGGAAATGCTGCGCCAGCTCCTCGGGCTCCTGCACGAACACCAGGAACGCCTTGCATTCGGGATCTTCGAGGTCCAGCGGCTGCATCACCAGTTTGCCGAGCCACGCCTGACGCGCGACCTGGTTGAACTGATGGATGTCCAGCTTGCGACCCTTCTTGTACTTGTTGAGTTCGTTGCGGATCTCGCCCATGTTGGCGATTTTCATTGATTTCATGGCCTGCTTCCTGCCGCGAGTGAACGGGGAGGATAAACAACCCCGGCCCCCCTACGTAAGAAACCCCGGCGGACCGGGGTTCTTGAGTGCAACCAGGGGTTTTTCCCGGACCGGGATTCAGTCATCCCACTGGAAGCCGGAGGACGCGAATCCGGTGGCCTCCTGCAGCGCCTCTTCCACCGCTCCCGGGGCATTGCGCAGCTGGATAAAGCTGTTCGACCCCAGCATGCTCAGGTCGGGGAAATGCAGCGCCATGCGAAAGCGCATGTGCAGCGCCTCCACGTCGCCGTTATTGACCAGGACCTCGTAGGGCACGTAGGCGGTGTGGCGACGTGCGTTGACGTCCACGGTCTCCAGGGCGTTGCGATCGGACGCATCCTCCTCGGCCCCGTCCGCGACGCGGATCGCCACGCCGACCAGGGTTGCGTCGCGCCCCGGGATATCCACGCGATAGACCTCGCTGACACCCCCGGCCCGCTCCTCCAGACCTGCACTCAGCGCCTCGAGCGCTTCCGCACGCGAGCCCCGGCTGCCCAGCTCGTAGGGCGCGTCGAAACGTTCCATGCCGAAGGCATAGCGATACCGGTTGAGGTCGCGCTGGCTCTTGCCGTCCTCGTGGCCGAAGGTCTCCTCGGCCCCGAGGGCCTCTTCCAGCGACGCCGCGACACCGTCCAGCGGCTGCTCGACACGGTAGGCGTGCTGGAAATAAACCGGATGCGTGTAGCTGACCTGCACTTCGCCGTCGACCTCGGTGATGCCGACGCGCATCGGTGCGATATAAGCGGCACGGTCATGCGAGGCGGCCGCCTCCAGCAGGTCGTCGCTGGTTGCCACCAGCACGCGGGCCGAATCGGTGACGTCGTACTCACCGAGGATCTCGAAATCCGCGCCTTCCAGACGCTCGCGCGCCTCGTCGGCCACGTCGGAGACGCCGGCCCCGCCGTCGGTCCAGGCCAGCACAAACGGGCGATACTCGTCCGCGGTGGCGGACGCAGCCGCGGCCATCAGGGTCACGGCCGCCAGCCCGGCCGTCAGAGACCGGACGATCCCGGTCGAGCCGCCGGCTTGCAGCGGCTTGCGATGAAACAATGACATGGATACTGCTCCTTCGATCAATGGGAAGCGGGACATCGCCGTCGACCCCGGCCGGGGCCGCAACCCCGGGGCCGGTGGATCGACGGGCCGACCTCAGAAGCGGTAGCTGTAGCCCAGCTCCAGCTCGTACTGCTTCATCTCGATCTCGATGTCCTGGTCCTCATCAAACGCGTTCGATCCGGAGACCGAATTGCTGGGCGCGTACATGGCCGCGAAGCTCAGCTCGTGCTGGTCGCCGAAGGACTTGGTGAAGCCCGCGGTGTAGTGATGCTTCATCACCCCCGGGGCGAGGATGTTCATGGTCACCTCGTCCGAATCGATCGGGTTGTCGCCGCGGTTGTAGCCCACGCGCACCTGCCAGTCGTTCGGCAGCTCGAACTGGGCACCGATCTTGTAGACATTGATGTCGTCCCAGCCGAAGCCCCGACCGTCGGAGGTACCGAAGAACGGAGCCGACCCTCCCTGCATCTGCGCACCCATGGCGGCCTGCAGGTCCTGTGCATCGGGGCCCGAGTTGGAGATCGCGTCCACGTCGGAGTAGTTGATGCGCTGGTAGTCGGCCACCAGAGTCACGGTGGGCGTCACCTCCCAGGCCACCCCCATGCCCCAGGTCGACGGGATGTCGAATGACCCGCTCTCGGCGAACAGCCCGGCATAGTCGTCGAAGTCGGAGTTGCGGATCTTGGAGCGGTAGTTGGCACCCAGCCGCACCCCTTCGGCCACCTGGGCCTGGATGCCGATCTGCGCGCCGTAGCCCCAGGAATCGTCCGTGCCGTTGCCGCTGAAATTCTCCGAATCGTCGGACGCCCCGAAATCGGCAAAGGTCTGGATCCCTTTCGCCTCGAACCGCTGATAGGAGATGATCGGGCTGAAGCCCACGCTCACCCGGCCGTCGGCGAACTTTTGCGCGTAGGTCGGGATGATCGCCAGCTGTTCGAGGTCGACGCCGGCTGATCCATCGCAGAACACGCCGGTCTGGCTACCGATGGGCAGCATGTTACCGGTGGGCTGCCCGGTGTTCGGATTCATCTCGGGCATCTGACAGAACTGGCTGTTCTCGAACCCCGGGTAATTGGTGTTCATGCCACCGTTACCGAGAAAGGCGATACCCCAGGAGCGGTCTTCATCGATCTGCTGGACGAAACCCAGCGACGGGATGAAGAAGTTCTTGCTGTCACTCTCGACCTCGCCCGGGGCCAGAGGGAAGGTCCCCGCTTGCCCGGGCTGGCCCGCCTCATACGAACGTTCGGGCCGAAAGTAAGTCAGGGCCCCGTCGAAGCGGGTTTCCATGCCGGCGATGCCGGCCGGGTTGATGCCCGGGGCGTAGGCGTCCTGCGAGATGGCCATGCCGACGCCGCCCATGCCTTTGGCCTTGATGCCGTAGCCATGGGCGAAGTAGCCGTTGGTGGCCTGTGCGGTACCGGCGGCCCCCAGGGCCAGGCCGACCGCCATCGTCATCGCGCTGCGGCGAATGAAGCGTGCTTCCATTGTTGTCTCCTTTGGTGGTCTTCTTGTTGTAGCCGGGGGCGGATTGGCTCCCCCATCGGCTCGGGATACCCGCACCGCTGACCATACGGACGGGCATCTTTTTCGGCGGCCCCCTGCCGCTCGAAATTTCGGCGGCCCCCCTGCCGTTCGAAACCTGAATATTCAAAACCGCTTATCGGCGCCCTGACGTGCGAAAGCCCCGCAGGGCGGGGCTTTCGTCGGGGACTTGATTGTTATGCTTACCGGGCCGATGTTTCGTCCTCGGCCTCATCGTCGGCGTCGAAATCGAAGGTGCCGACGTCTTCGCCATCCATCTGCCGCTTCACGAATCCGACGTCACTGCTGTTCAGCGCGAACGGGAACGACAGGATGTCCGTCGGGCTGGAATCGCCATAGGGGCGATTGCAGGCCGAGACCTCCTCGTCCGACTTGCCGGGGCAGCCGGAGGTCTGGAACGGCTTGCCGGAGGCGATCAGTTCCTCGACCTCGGACTGCGGCAGACCGAAGTCCACCACCTGGCCGTCGTCGTTGAATTTCATGTCGTCGATGCGGCCACCGGCGTAATCGATGATGAAGCGGCCCAGCTGCACGCGGCGCCACTGATCGCGCGGAACCGGCTTCCAGTCTTCCATCAGCGAGCCTTCCTCGGGGAAGAAGGCGAACATGTGGTTGTGGCCACCCAGGTCACGGATGCGCTGGCAGACCTGCAGGATCTCTTCCTCGGTCTCGCCCATGCCGCAGATCAGATGCGCGCCGAACTTCTCCGGGCCGAAGATCTCGGCGGCCCACTCGATGGACTGCCAGTACTTGTCCCAGGTATGCGGGCTCTCGACCGACTTGCCGCGGGTGCGCTCGAAGATCTCCGGGGTCACCGCGTCCAGCGCGACGGTGAAGATGTCCGCGCCCTTGTCCCGCAGGAGCTGGAGGTCTTCATAGCTCATGGTGGTCGGGTTGGACAGGATCGACACCGGGATGTGATTGACCTCGGCGACCCACTTCTCCAGCAGCTCGACGGTGTCGGCATCGGAGTTGGGATGGGTGATCATGGAGATGCACATGCGCTCGAACTGGCCGGCGTCGGCGTTGTTCTTCACGCGCTCGATCACCTCGTCGTATTTGGCGGTGGGCCAGTCGACGCGGATGAAGTTGCGGTCGGCGTAGTCACGCGATTCCTCGCGGTGGCGCGCCAGCCCGCAGTAGGAGCAGTTGGCGCGGCAGCCTTCCGGATAGGTAACCAGCAGGTTCAGGCAGTGGGTGCAGGACGTGCGATGCATGGTCCCCGGCACCAGGCCCAGCGTGATCGCGGCCGCCGTGGACATCTGCACGTACTCCGGCGAACGCATGTCCGGGGTCTTGATGTGATAGTCCGGCCGATAGAAGTTTACCGGCGCGACCATCTCCTCTGCACTTGCACTCATTGTTTTCCTCCAGCGTTGTCTCGGGGATGCAGGGCATCCATCGACCGGGCCCGATTACGCGGCCCGATCACCATCGTCGAAATACTCGGAAAATGCAATCCATCCACGGCGCTGCGTTGCGTCGTCGTTCGCGCGCGGCGTGCGCCAGTGCTGATTGAGAAACGCACGCCGGCGGCAGGCGCGCTCCAGCGCCGGGCCGTACTGGCTGCGCATCTCGTCGTCGTAGTCCTCCAGCGCCTCGTCATCGCCGCCCAGATCATCCACGACCGCCTGCGCGGCGGCCTCGCCGGAGACCACCGCCGCGGCGATCCCGGCCCCGGTGATCGGGTGGGTCAGCCCGGCGGCATCGCCCACGAACAGCACCGGCCCGTGGACCAGCTGCTCGCGCAGACCGCCCACCGGGATGGCACCGCCGGTGCGATGCACGATCTCGGTGCCCAGCAGCCCCTGCTCCACCAGCTGCGCATGCAGCGTCTCCAGCGGGGTCTTCATGTCACGCTCCAGACGCTTGTCGGCGCCCAGGCCCAGGTTCGCCCATTCGCCCTTGGGGAACAGCCAGGCGTACCCGCCGGGGAAATCATCCGACAGCCAGACGTCGGTCGCGGTGTACGGCCGCAGCAGCGGCACGGTGTACTGACGGGTCTGCACCACCGGCAGCGGATCCAGGCCCAGGGCCGCGGCCACGGGGGAATGCGGGCCGTCGCCGGCCACCAGGAAGCGAAAGCCGACCTCGACCGCCTCACCCGCGTGTTTCACCCGCGCCACACGTCGGTCCGCATCCACGTCGGTCAGCGGAGAGGACATCGTCACCTGCGCCCCGGCGGCCTCCGCCGCGCGGATGATCGCACGGTCGAACTCGCCGCGATCGACCATCAGGCCGGGGAAGTCGGACTGCTCTACCGCGCCGGAGGGCAGGAAGCTCTGCATGGAATCGATGCGCTGATGCAGCACGCCGTCCGGCTTCGCATAGGCGCCCATGGGGTTGGGGATGAACTCGGCGCATTGCACCGGCTCGCCGCGTGCACGATTGCGTTCCACCGCCAGCACCGACAGCCCCGCCTCGGCCGCCACGCGCGCCGCGGAGGCCCCGCCGGGCCCCAGCCCGACCACCAGTACGTCGACCGAAGCGGGCAGCATCAGGCGCACCCCGCCGGGTTGGGGACACCGTTCATTATTCGGCGGCCTCGTCGGTTTCGGCCTGCGCCAGGGCCTCGCGCAGGGCGGCGATGAAGTCTTCCGGCGTCAACTGCAGCATCTCCACCTCGCGTTCGGCGAAGAAGGCGCGCACGCGGTCCTCCATCTCGGTGACGGGAGTATCCTTCAGGCTGGCCTCCAGATCCGCGATGGTGCGGGTCGGCTTGACGAAGACATCGCCGGTGATCCAGACCTGCTTGAGATGACTGCGCTCGGGGTCCACCGCCGCGCCCACGCGCATCAGGCCCCCGTCGCAGCGATACACCGACTCGTGCAGCGGGGCATCGGTCGCGGGACGGTTGCGCTGGTAGACCCATTCGTCATTGTCGATTTCGGCCAGCGCCTCGCGGAACGCGGCGTCTTCTTCCGCCAGCAGGTCGGCCGGTGCCGCCTCCACCGCAAACTCGCGCGCGATCGCCTCGGCGATGGTGCGTTTCACGTGGTCCAGATCCGGGGTCTCGCCCAGCAGGGTCGCCATATTGGCCACGCGATCACGCGCCGACTCGATCGCCTTGTCGGAGAGCTTCTCCGCCGGGATGCGCAGGATGCGCAGCATGTCCTCGACGTCGAACTCGATCAGCAGCGTGCCCTGATAGAGGATGGACTCGCCGTCGAAGGCGCCGCCGGTACCGGAGATCTTGCGCCCGTCCACCTCGATGTCGTTGCGCGGGCGGAAGCGGGCATCCACGCCCAGCTTCTGCATGCCCTCGGCCGCTGCAGTGCAGATCCGTTCGGCGATCCGGCCCATGTCGGCGGTGCCGAGGAACTGCTTGTCGAGGTAAAGCTCCCAGCCCAGCTGGGTGCTGTCGAAGTAGATCGCGCCACCACCGGTGATCCGGCGCTGGATCGCGATGCCATTCTCCCGGCAGTAATCGGCGTGGATCTCCTGATCCACGTTCTGGTGGAAGCCCACCAGCGCGCAGGGCTCGAACTGGAGGAAACGCAGGGTATGCGGCGAATGGCCCTCCTGGTGGCACTCCAGCAGGGCGCGGTTGAACGCCATGTTCTCCGCGGCCGGGCGCAGGCCGGTATCCAGGATGCGCAGCGTCTTCTGATCACGTTCAGGCATGACAGCCACCCCCCGAGGCCACGGCCCCGCCTTCGGTCACGATGCGAATGCCACCCAGGCCCTCGCGCGCCTTGCGCTCCTGTTCGCGCCGGCGGGCCTCTTCGGCAACGATGGTGTCCAGATCCAGTTCAACCCCGCTGGCGTTGTCCGCGGCCTCGGCCATCACCTCGTCGCCCACCGCGATGGAACAGCAGGCGGGCGTGACGCGTACGTTCTTGCCCAGCCGCGCAGCCAGCTCGACCACGCCCTCGGCCGGATGCGCGATCCCCGACAGCCCGGCCATCACGGCATAGCTGTCGATCTGGCTCTTGGCCTCGCCCGGCGGCCGGGCGCACCCGAGCAGCAGCGGGGTGTCGCCCAGGCGTTCGCGGGCGTCATGGAAGAAACGGCCCACCGCGTGCACGTCCGGGGTTTCGAACGGCCGACTGGCCGGGGCATAGAACGGCATGACCACCACCAGGACCACCGCATCGGGCAGATGCCGGGCCAGCATCTCGAGCGCGTTCCACTCGCCGAGCAGCTTGCCGTAGTGGAGCCCGACCACGATGTGGGGCACAACCTTCATGTTGGTCTTGACCAGGCTCTCCAGGGTCCGCTCGAAGTCGTCGACGCTGCGGCGCAGGTGATAGACCTGCGTGATGGTGTCCTGCGCACCGATCACGTCCATCATCGCCGCGTCGATCCCGGCCTGCTCCATGGACAGCGCGATGTCGTCGTCCACCAGGGCGGTGTGCATCGCGATACGGAAATCCGGGAACTCGTCCTTGATCCGGCGGATGGTCGAGTAATAGGGCCCGTACTCCACCTCGTTGCGGTGGTTCGAGCCGCCAGTCAGCAACATCCCCTGGGCGCCGGATTCGATCACCTGATTGACCTCCCGCCACAGGTCTTCGGGGCTGCGCACCGGAATCATCGGTTCCAGGATCTTGGCCTTGCAGTGGTCGCAGGCCAGCTTGCAGTCCCCGCCGGTGATCGACATCGCGGGCCAGGCGCTTTTCCCGCAGTCGGCCAGTTCACTGGTCTGGTACGACTTGAAGGTCGGGGTGTAAAAATGGACCGAGTCACTGCCCGCAATCGCGCCGCCTCCCCGGGCCTGAAGATCCTCCACCAGCAACGGATCCACGGGGACGTCTTCCAGGGGTTCAACCCGCCGGATCACATCGTTCCAGCTCGTCATCGGCTCTCTCCGGGTGCGCGCAATTTGTTGAACGTTTTACTGCGGTATTAGTGACAAAAAAGAGGCCGCCGATCCCTCGGGAACGACGGCCCCTTCGCGAATGACCTTCAGCAGCCGCCGAAGCCGTCCGCTTCCATCTTGGCTTCGAACGCCGCCAGGGCATCGGAGCCGGTCTTCAGCTCGGCGCTTTCGCCGTCCCAGTCTTCCGGCTTCAGCTTGATCAGCCAGCCTTCGCCGTAGGGATCTTCGTTGATCAGGCCCGGGTTCGCGGCGACCTTGTCGTTGGTCTCGGTGACTTCGCCGGTGACCGGGGTCTTGGCCGGGCCAACCCACTTGCCGGATTCAACCGTGGTGCAGGACTTGTCCTTCTTGACCGACTTTCCCACTTTCTTGGGGGTGTACGACACGATCGTGCCGGCCAGCGAGCAGGCATAGGAGGTCAGGCCGACGGTGGCGGTACCATCGCTCTCCTTGCGCACCCAGACGTTGTTTTCAACGTTGTACATCAGATCTTCCGGAATATCACAACCCCGAACAGCGCCCATAATTACCTCCTGGATGAGTAAAGCGGGAAAGACTAGAAAGTTATCGTTTTGTCACTACGCAGGATCAGGTCAGCGAGCTCGCTGGCCCGATTGACTTCATCGACCTCGTCCACGAGATCGGAAGACGCGTCGATTCTATACCCCGGCAAAGCGGGCTGGCAAACGTGCAAACGAACCCCGGCACGCTTTGCGTCCCGGATGAACTCGCTGATCGGCTTGCCCCCTTCCATGGCCCTCAGATTCTCCGCCACGCCCTGCTCCATCAGCTTCACCCCTTCCATGGTGAAAAAGATGTACACGTCCACGTCCATCGACGCCATCACCGCGCCCAGATAGAACGGCGTGGCGCAGCGCGCGGGCGTCGACGGGCCCGAAGTCATCACGAACACGACGGTCTGTTCGTCGTTGTCGAGATAGTAGTCGTCGTCGAGATCGGCCATGGTCACCCCTCAGCGCAGCTTGCGCTGGCACTCGATATCGTCTTCACGGGCCCGCCGGCAATAGCCTTCGTGCGCCTTGTCCCCCGTGACGAACTCCGCCAGCGCCGCATCCGCCCCGTTGGTCGCCTCGACCCGCGCAATCCACGCATTGTAGGGATCCGAATTCAGCAGGACCGGGTTCTCCAGCACCTCCTCGTTCCCCTCGACGATCTTGCAGTCGATGAAATTCGGGATCGGGCCGGCCCACTTGCCGCTCTCGATCGTCGCCACCGGCTTGCCCGGCGGCCGCCGGGTCCCCGGCCGCCGCACGCGCACGTGGATGATCTTGCCCGCAATGGTCTGGGACAGATCGGTCATGCCGACGGTCAGCGTGTCGTCGTCCTCCCGCCGCAGCCAGATCTGGTATTCGTCGTCGTAGAACAGTTCAGGATGGAACTCGCAGCCGTTGCAATCCATGATTCGCCTCGTTCCCGGACGCACGCGCGCCCGTGCTCCACAAAAAAACGGGCGCAGCGCGCCCGTTTTGTCGTATCAAGCCTGGATGCCGAAAGAAGGGGATCAGAGGACCCCCTTCTCCTTCAGCAGGCCGATCGAGTCACTCACGTTCTCGTGAATGCCCAGCTTGCGCGGCGACAGGCCCATGGCCAGCCCCAGCAGCTGCGTGAAGTAAAGCACCTTCACGTCGGTCTTGATGCCGAACTCGGTTTCGGCACGGACCTGGTGCATCTCCAGACCGGAGTGGCAGGTCGGGCATTCGGTCGCGATCACCTCGGCGCCGGAATCCTCGGCCGACTGCAACAGGTTCAGCACCAGCTGGGTCGAGGTATCCGAGTCGGACAGCGTATGGGCCCCGCCGCAGCAGGAGGTCTTCAGCGGGAAGTCCACGTTGACGCCGCCGGCGGCCCCCAGCAGGTCATCCATGAAATGCGGCTGATAGCTGGAATCCGACCCGGGACCATTGTCCTTTTCCGGGAAGATCTGCCGCGGCCGCGTGTACATGCAGCCGTAATAGTTCGCGATCTTCAGGCCGTTCAGGCTCTTGGTCATCTGCTGCTTGATGCCCTCGGGACCCAGCTCCTCCATCAGCCATTCCAGCAGATGCAGGGTGCGCACGTCCCCGGAATACACCGGATCGTCCGACTTCCGGGCAAGGTCCTGGACCGTGTTCATCGTCTCATCGGACGTGGCGGTCTCGTACTCGGCCTTCTTCAGGTTGTGATAGCAACCATTGCACGGCGCCATCACCGTGTCCATGCCCATCTGCTCGGAGGCGATGGCCATGTTCCGGGCCGACAGATAAGTCTGCAGCATCGGATGGACGTTCTTCACCTCCATCGCCCCGCAGCAGTTCCAGTCGCGCAGGTTCTCCATCTCGAGGCCCAGCGCCTTGACCAGCACGCGGGTCGAACGGTCGTAGGGACCGCCGGAGCCCTCGAGGGCACACCCGGGATAGTAAGCAACCTTAGCCATGAGCGGCCTCCTTCTGTTCGCGCACGTAGTTCTTCAGCACGTCCCCGGTCTTGCCCCAGGACTTGGTGCGCGGCGTATGTACGGTATTGAAGCCCATCGCCATCAGGTGCTTCACCGGCAGGTGTTTCATCATGCGGAAGATGAACACCTTCAGCCATTCCTGGACGAGCGGCTGGCCGGACTTCTTGAAGAAGTTCTGCATGACCTTGCCGTCTTCAATCCGACCGGTCTTGTAGATCTGGTCGGCAAACTCTTCGTCGAACATCGTGGAGGGGGCCTTTTCGGTAATGCCCTCTTCCTCCATCCAGTGCGCCAGCGCCTTCATCACGCCCTCGGGCTTCACGTCCTTGGGGCAGATGTTGGTGCACTTGTTGCACGACACGCACTGCCAGATGATGTCCTTGTCCTTGACCAGCTCTTCCTTCATGCCCAGGCGGGTCAGGTAGATCCAGTAGCGCGGATTGAACTGCACGTTCTGCGCATACATGGTGCAGGAGTTGGTGCAGGACCCGCACTGCCAGCAGCGGTGCACGTACTCGCCGCCGGTGTAGCTCTGGATCTTCTTCTCGAAATCGTCGTCGTAGTCGCGGACCGTGCGCGGGGCAATCATGGTGTTCCAGTGCCCGGACACGTCCACGCCGTCGACCACCAGCTCGTCGTGCTGCTGGAGCCGCTCGTCCTCGATCAGTGCCTTCTCGTGTATTGCCATGACGTCTCTCCGAAAACCTGTCCAACCAGGCTCAAACTCGATTCAGTTATTATTCAGTGCAACGAAGCCTGCTCGCCCTTCAGGCGCCCCTCGGGAGAATCGATCCCGAGCAGTTTCACCACAAGCTCCAGCGGATCCTCGCGGGCGCCGAACTGGGCATCGATCAGCCCCAGGCTCATCGACAGCGACCTGGCGTAGTCGGAATACGCCTGCACCCAGAGCAGATCCGTAACGAAATGGAGATCCCGATAGAACCCCATGTCGTGCAGGGCCTCGTAGAACCATTGCCGCATGCCCAGCAGCGCTGCATAGCCGTCGTCGATCGGGATCTCCCGCAGGGTGTCGTTCCCGCGGATGAATTCCCGCATCGCGCCGGCCGTGGTACCGGAGTCCCACACCCAGCGATTGGCCAGCGGCAGTGCCTCCGGATCCGCGAAGTGCAGGATCTCCGAACCGAAGTCCCACAGTCCGCGCCGCAGCTTGCGATCGTCGCCGGCGAGATCGGCGAAGGCCTGCACCCGTTCATCCGGATGGAGATCCGGCCGTACCAGGCTGCGTACGCCTTCGACCACCGCGCCCTGACGCTCCGCCAGCAGCGGCCCCAGCTTGCGCCGCACCGAGAACACCAGGCCGCCCAGGGTCCGCACGTCGGCATCGTCGATCTCGTCACCTTTGGCGACGACCTCGGCGAACACCTCGTGTTTGGACTGCAGCGCCTCAATGAAGGTCTGCAATCCCTGAACCCCGCCGGCGTCGGCGATGTTCTCCTGCAGCGTGTTCAGCTTCGTTGCAAGGATGTCCCTGTCAAAGGTGACACGAGGCGGCACCGGCGTCAGATCCGGCACCGCCTCCTCCTTGACCACCTCAGCCGGCTTTCTGAACCAGCGCATGCAGGTCCGCCACGGCCCGGCCACCCGCGGCCGCACCCTGCGCGATCGAGTCATCGATCGTCTCGGGGCCGTACGCCGCGCCGCAGGCATAGATGCCCTTGCGCGTGGTACCGCAGGTGTTGGTGTACTGCTCGGCCTTCTCGAGGAAGCCGTGCTTCTCGAGGCCAACGCCGAACACCTGGGAGATCTCCGGGTTGTCGGCGTTGGGGTCCATGCCGATCGCATGCACGACCATGTCGAACGGGATCACGATCGGGCGCTTGACCAGCGTATCCTCGCCCTTGACCAGCAGGCGGCCGTCACCGGAGGACGTCACTTCGGCGATACGCGCCTTGACGAACTTGGTCTTGAACTCTTCCTGGGACTTCCAGTAGTACTTGTCCTCGTACAGACCGAAGGTACGGATGTCCATGTAGTAGATGAACACGTCGGTCTCGGGGGACAGTTCCTTGATCTCCATGGCCATGTTCGCGGACACGGTGCAGCAGATCTTGGAGCACCACTCGCGACCGATCTGGCGGTCACGCGAGCCCACGCACAGCAGGATGCAGACCCGCTCCGGCACGCGGCCGTCGGAGGGGCAGGCGATGTTGCCCGAGGCGACCATCTGTTCCACCTGGGTGGTGGTCAGCACGTCCTCGTAGGTGCCGAAGCCCCACTCCGGCTTGTTGATGGAGTCGAAGTGGGTAAAGCCGGTGGCCAGCACGACCGAGCCGGCCTGCACGGTTTCGCCATTGGTCAGCGTGGCGCTGAAGTTGCCCGCCTCGCCGTCCAGCTTCTCGACCTTGGCACTCTTGTGCACGGCCACGCTGGAGTCGTCCTCGACGCGCTTGACCATGCGGCCAATCGCCTCGGAAGCCCACTCGCCGGAGGGGACCAGCTTGGCATAGCCCGACAGGATCGGGGCACCGCCCAGGACGTCTTCCTTTTCGACCATGACGGCCTTGTAGCCGGCCGAGGTCACGTTCGCGGCGGCGGACAGGCCCGCCGGACCTCCGCCAACAACCAGTACAGTATCTTGCATCACACCTTGCCCCCGTATGCGAGTTCAGGATTGTAGAGGTATTCGATGTTCCCGGCCTCGACCTCCT
The DNA here is from genome assembly GCF_000428605.1 of Thioalkalivibrio sp. ALE19. NCBI lineage: Bacteria > Pseudomonadati > Pseudomonadota > Gammaproteobacteria > Chromatiales > Ectothiorhodospiraceae > Thioalkalivibrio > Thioalkalivibrio sp. ALE19. The sequence goes on along the minus strand of NZ_AUAG01000008.1, from coordinate 70,322 downwards.
TGAGGTACTCCTGGAAGGTCTTCTTGGCTTCGGACCAGGACATGCCCATCTTCTCGACCAGATCTTCGCAGGGCGACGCGTGCCACTGCAGCTGGACGATCTTGAACGGATCCGCGCCGCAGGCCAGGGCCGCGAACTGGACTTCCGCCATGATCGGGATCTGGAAGTTCTGGTTATGCGCCTTGCCGATCCACTGGTTCTTGTCCATGGTCGTGACGCAGCCGGTGTCGTTGGCCAGCATCACGTCGGCATTGGCCTCTTCGCGTGCCACCCGGATCTTGCGGTCCATCGTGAACGAGCGGGTGAACTCACGCTCGGAGATGATGTGCCGGAAGCCGAAGCCGCAGCAGTCGTACCAGGTGGAGTAGTCGATCACCTGAGCACCCAGTGCCTGGGCGGTGGAGGTGATGATGGCGGTACGGTTGCCGCCCAGCACGGACTGATCGTAGACCGCGTCCTCGTGCACCATCTTGTAGTAATGGCAGGCCACGTGGGCGGTGGTGCGGATGTTGGACACGTCGATGGTCTGCAGCTCGGACGCGATGCGATTGCGCATCACGTGGACCCACTCGGAGTAGTGGATGATCTCTTCAGGGATCACGAGCTTGCCGTCGACCAAACGGCCCAGCTTGCCGAGGATCTTGGTGACCTTCTCGCGCAGTTCCGCGGACTCCACCAGGAACTTGCGGATCTCCTTGTAGTTGCCGAAGGAGGTGCCGCAGTGGACCAGCGGATAGAAGTGGCCCAGGTCGTGGCCGTGCTGCTTGCCGGAGACGTAGGCCTGGTGGAAGTTACGCAGGAATACCGCGGCCAGCGACTCGACGTTGCCGATGCCGGAACCGTGGTAGTTCCACGCGGTGCAGGACGTCTGGTCGGTCTCGTCGAGGTAGTCCTTGCCGGGTTCGAAGCCGAACTGGTTCATGAACCACAGCAGCGAGGTCGGATAGCCCGGGATGTTGCCGCACTGGCCACAGGACTTGTGGTGCCACAGCTGCTTGGTCGGGACCTGCTTGTCCCAGCCGAACAGGGTCTGCACGGTCGCCGGCTCGTGACCGTCGGTGATGCGGTGGATAATGATCTGACCGTCCTTCTCGAGCTCGTACATGTGCTCGCGGACGTCATCCATGCGGTCGCCGAGGTCGATGGTGCGGCGGTCGACGTGCTTGCGCACCCAGTCGGTGGCCTTGACGGCTTCTTCCTGCGACAGATCGGTCGCCTGGAAGAAGGAACCGTGACCGGCAACGCCCTGGCCGTCGGTGTTGTGATAGCCCGGCTTCATGGCGCCGGCGCCGGCACCTTCACCGTTCTGGTTGTGATTGCCTGGGGTCTGTTCACTCATAACGCTTCTCCTGATGTCGCGGAACCGGAGGGACAGAGACGATTACTCGTCGTCTTCCTCTTCCTGCTCCTCGAGCCAGTCTTCGTAATCCTCGCGCTTCTCGTCGATGAAGTCCTCGATCACGTCGAAGAGGTTTTCATCCATCAGTTCGAGGGACTTCAGAACGCCGGTCATTTCCCAGATGGTGTACATCTCGACCGAGGTCTTGAGCGAGACCTCCCAGGCGGTTTCCACGGTCTGCAGGGTCTTCACCGGGATGGCCTTGCGCAGCACCTGGAGATCGCCTTCCACCTTCTGGATGTTGGGCCCCCAGTCCGGGAAGTGATCGGGCTGGATCATGTCGGGCGAAAGCTGGTTGCCCGTCGTGATCAGCTTGAGCATCACGCGCCCGAACGGACGAAGCACGTCCTTGGCCGACTGCATCTCGTGCTTGATGGCCACCTCGCGCATGATCGCGACGAGACCGCCGGGGGAGTTCTTGAACGGGCAGCGGGCGGCGCAGGTCATGCACTGGGCGCAGGCCCAGATCTTTTCCTGCATCGCGTCGTAGATCTGCTCGACGTTCTCGGTCCAGAGCAGCTGGACGATCTCGCGCGGGGAATAGTCGTAGAACTGGGCGGAAGGGCACGTCGCCGTGCAGATCCCGCAGTTCAGGCAGCCGTTGAGATCATGGTCGTAGCGAAAATCTCCGCGGATGTCGTCGAAGATTTGCTGCATCTCAGCATATGTCGCCATATGTCACCTCTTCGCTGTGGGCGAGCAGGCCTCTTTTGTACGGACCTTGCAGCCAGCCTAGATCGGGTCCAGGCATCAATCCAGTTACCTCACGGTAACCGCGTCTACCGGCAGCCCGGGACCGTTCGCGGGACCGGACCCGGGCTTCGATGCGTCAGGAGACCTCAGGCCTTCTTGACCAGGAAGTAGAACTTGCCGCCCTCTTCCTTGTGCTCCATCAGTTCGTTGCCGGTCTGCTTGGCGAACGCCTGGAAGTCCTTCACCGCGCCCGGATCGGTGGCGATGATGTGCAGCACCTGACCGGCGTCCATGGAGGCCAGCGCCTTCTTGGCACGCAGGATGGGCAGCGGGCAGTTCAGGCCGGAGGCGTCGAGCTCTTGATCGAAGTTGGCCATGGCTTTCTCTCCTTTGTGAGTCTTCGTAATGGTTGACCGTTACCGGTCGTGGATCCGCCGAACTCCCCCTTATAGGGGAAACGGAATCGGAATACAACCAGATACTAATCGGGCGTGACAATCGAGCGGCCGGACTGCGCCCAGCCCATGATGCCGCCCCGCAGGTTGTACACGCCCTCCACGCCCTGCTGGGACATGAAGGCGCAGGCCTGCGCCGAACGCGCCCCGCTCTGGCAGTAGAACACCACGGGGACTTCGTCCTCGGTGAACTCGTCCTTGCGCGGCGGCACCGCCGCCAGCGGCACGAGTTCGGCGCCGGGGATCACCCCGCGTCCGGTCTCGCCCGGCTGGCGCACGTCCACCAGACGGAAGGCTCGACCTTCCGCGCGCCACTGTTCCAGTTCATCCGGGGTGATTTCCGAGAATCCGTACACGGCCAGCTCCAGTTTCCGGTTAACGTCCGGGCGGTGTAGCAGGTGCGAGGCTTCCTTGCAGAATGGCCACGCACACGGTGGGCGCGGAGCATAGCGAAACCGGCGACAAATGCAAATGGGATGACGGCATCCGCGAAGCCCGGGGAGGAGGGTGTGGCCCGCACTGCACCGGAACCGGTATCGCCCCCCGCGGTCAGACATGATAAGGTCACGCCCGCCTAAACAGTCCTGCGGAGGATTTTCCGGTGGAAAAGAGTGATTTCCAGGTAGACGGCCACTACGCCGTGACGATGAAGGACGCCCAGGGCAAGCTGCGCCCGGCGAACATCTACGTCCATCGCATGGAGGACGATCACATGATCGTTCGTTACACCTCCGGCGGCGACGTGGGCCTGCTGTTCAAGCTCAAGTACGACGACGTGGTGAAGATTGCACGCACCCACAAGGTTCTGGACCGCAAGAAGTTCATGGTCCCCGATTCCGTGCTGGATCCGAAACTGTGGAAGGACCGCGACAGCATGCGGGCCTACTCCTCGGCCCCCGGCCTGGGCAAGTAACCCGCAAGCGGCAGCACCACGCTGCGGGGGCCGGCACACCGCCGGCCCCCGTATCATGAAAAAGACCCTCCTCACGTTCCTGATCCCGCTTCTTCTGGTGCTCTTTCTGGCACCGGCGAGCACCTCTGCGGATACCTCCCTCCCGCGCCTTGGCGAAGCCTCGGGCGGCGTGCTGACCCCCGCCGAAGAAAGCGAGCTCGGCCGCTCCCTGCTGCGCGAAGTACGACGCTCCCTGCCGGTCGTGGACGACGCGGAAATCCGCTTTTACGTAGAATCGCTGGGTCAGCAGCTCGCCAGCCACAGCGATGGCGAGGGCATCACCTTCCACTTCATCCCGATCGACAACGATCAGGTCAACGCCTTTGCGATGCCGGGCGGCATCATCGGTGTCCACACCGGGCTGATGCTGGAAACGCGGGACGAGGCGGAGCTCGCCGCGGTCATGGCGCACGAGATCGCCCACGTGACCCAGCGCCACCTCGCACGCATGTTCGCGCGCGGGCGCGAGGTCAATTTTCGCACCGGCCTGGCGATCCTCGCCGGGGTCCTGGCAGCGGGGATCGACCCGCAGCTCGGTCAGGCGGTGATCACCGGCGGCGTCGCCAGCGGCATGCAGTCCCAGATCAACTTCACGCGCGCCAACGAGGCGGAAGCCGACCGCGTCGGCATGCGCATCCTGGCCGCCAGCGATTTCGACGCTGATGCGATGGCCGATTTCTTCGAGCGCATGCAGGAGCTGTCACGCGGCGCCGGCGACGCAGTGCCCGAATACCTGCGCACCCACCCGGTCACGCTCGATCGCATCACCGATGCGCGCAACCGCGCGCGGGACAAACCCGAAGGCGTGCGCCAGCAGGGCCCCGAATTCGCCTGGATGCAGGCCCGCGCCCGGGCGCTGAGCGATCCGCGGCGCGCGCTGGACCGGATCGGCGAGGATGCCTCCGCCGCCGAGCTGTACGGGGGCGCCATCGCACAACTGGAACGCGGCAACCCGCGCGAGGCCCGCCAGCTGCTGGAACGGATCGACGCGCCCGACGCCCCCACACTCACCCTGGAACTGGCGCGGATCGCCGTGGAACGCGCAACCGGGGAACACGCCGCGGCCCTCACCAGTCTCGAGGACCTGGACGCCGTCTACCCCGGCCACCCGGTGGTGCGCGAGCGCATGGCCCGCGTCCAGCGCGACCTCGGAAACTACGACCGGGCCCTGCGGATCACCTCGCGCATGATCCGCGAAACCGAAGCACCGGAACCGGCCCTGCTGCGCCTGCAGGCGGACATCGCCAGCGAGGCCGGCCGCGAGGCCCTGCGCCACGAAACCATGGCCGAGTATTTCTTCCATCGCGGCCAGTACGAAGAAGCCGTACGGCAGTTCGAGGTGGCCCTGGAGGCCGGGGACGCCAGCGAGCGCGACCGCCAGCGCATCGAGGACAAGCGCGAGACGGCCAGCCGCACGGCACGAGAATTCCGGGAAGACCGCAGGTAACGACCGCCCCAATGTGTCGAACCCGTCGGGGGAAATTGCGATTCAAGCCCTCTATTGAATAATATCCGACGACATTCATAGACCCGCGATCGCCCCATGCCCGCCGTCACGCCCGTCCACTGGTCGCACGCCCCGCCGTTCCCCAAGCTGCACCGTGCAGAGAGGATTCGCACGGTCCAGGTGAATCTGGGCTACGTGTGCAATCAGACCTGTTTCCACTGTCATGTCAACGCGGGGCCGAATCGCCGCGAGGTCATGGCTCAGGAAACCCTGGCCGAAGTCCTGGATGCGGCGGAGCGTCTGGGTGCCCGCGAACTCGACCTGACCGGAGGAGCCCCGGAGCTGAACCCGGCGTTTCGCTGGCTGCTGGAACAGGCACGGCAACGGGGCCTGTCGGTCATTGACCGCTGCAACCTGACCATACTGAGCGAACCCGGCCAGGAAGATCTGGCCACACTTCTGGCTGAACACGGTGTCCGCGTAATCGCTTCGCTGCCCTGTTACCAGCCGGACAACGTAGATCTGCAGCGAGGGGACGGCGTGTTCCGGCGCAGCGTCGACGGACTGCGCCGTCTCAATGAACTGGGCTACGCGGCGCCGGACAGCGGGCGCGTGCTGGATCTGGTTTACAACCCGCTGGGTCCCGACCTGCCTCCGCCCCAGGAGGAACTGGAGCAGGCCTACCGCGAAGCCCTGCAGCGCGAGTTCGGGATCCGTTTCAATCAGCTCCTGACGATCGCCAACATGCCGATCAACCGCTTCGCGAAGCAACTGCGCCGAGAGGGTCGACTGCACCGCTACATGGAGCAGCTACGCGCCGCCCACAACGATGCCAATCTCGAAGGCGTAATGTGCCGCCACCTGATCAGCGTAGACTGGCAGGGCCACGTCTACGACTGCGATTTCAACCAGATGCTGGGGCTCCACGCCGGCGGAAACGGCCGCCCGATTCATGTCCGCGACCTGGACACGGCGGCCTTCGAAAATGCCGCGATCGCCACCGCGGATCACTGTTACGGCTGCACCGCCGGCCAGGGCTCCAGCTGCACCGGGGCACTTTAGGGAAACACTGTTCAATGTACCCGCTCGTGATCGAGTCGATTGTCAGGGCTCGACCGGCAGGCCCGCCGCGGCCCATTCCGGATAGCCGCCTTCCAGCCGCCGCGCCTGCACCCCGGCCTCGCGCATCCGTTCGACCGCATCATAGGCCAGCACGCAGTACGGCCCCCGACAATAGGTGACCACTTCGCGATCCGGCGGCAACTCGTCGAGGAACGCATCAAGGTCCGGCAGCGGGACATTCACCGCGCCCACCAGGTGCCCGGCGGCGAATTCTTCCGGCGGCCGCACGTCCACCAGCACGGCATCGCCCGTCCGGATGCGTTCGGCCAGATCCTCGGCCGGGATTCCTTCCAGTGAATCCTTGCCCTGCAGATTCTCGTGGACCAGTTGCCGGGCCTCGGCCACCTGTTCGATCGCCAGCGCCTGGATCGCATCGAACAGGTGCACCACCGCCTCGGTGTCCGAAAGCCGGTAGAAGATGCGCTGACGCTCGCGCCGGGTCGTGACCAGCCCGGCCTGCCGCAAAATCTGCAGGTGCTGCGAGGTATTGGCCACCGACAGTCCACTGACTTCGGCCAGCGCCTCGACGCTGCGCTCTCCCTGCGCCAGCAGTTCAATCAGCTCCAGCCGCCGACCGTTGGCGAATGCTTTGCCAATCCGTGCGAACTGGCTGAACAGGTCCTGTTTGAATCCCATGGAAATCCGGTTACGAGTCATTAGCGAGCCACAGCCGCACAGCATACATGCCGAGTGTGCAGCTGCGGCCATTCATACACTATGGACATTACCAATAGCTTATACACGATCCAACCGTTGACCTCACCGGACACCCAGTGCCATTATTCAATTGATAGGTTGATAAATGATGTTCTGGAGGCCCCATGTACAAGGACTGGCAGCACACCGCAGAGGAACTCCCCCGGTTATTCGAACAGTTGAAAGAAGGCACCCCGGAGGTCGCAAAGCAATTTGCTGGCCTGGCCAGAGCTGCAAGCTCGGATGGAGCGCTGAAACACCGCCACAAGGAGCTGATCGCTCTGGCCATCGGTATCGCCGTGCGTTGCGAAGGCTGTATCGCACTGCATGCGCGGGCCGCCGTGCGCGCCGGCGCGTCGCGGGAAGAGATCCTGGAAACCGTCGGGATGGCCACCTACATGGGTGGCGGCCCGGCCTTCGGCTACGGGGCGCAGGCCGTCGAGGCCTTCGACCAGTTTTCGCAATAACGCCCGCCAGGGAGCTGCGAACCATGACCGCCCGCTTGCCGAATACGCCGCATGCCACGATGCAGGCCACTGCGGGCCAGTTGTGGCCGGGCACTCGCTACAGGCGACTGGTCGAGAACCTCCAGGAATGGATCGGCGCCGATATCTATCTCTCCCTGCTGTCCTTTAACGGGGCCTTTCGCAAGGAGGGGCAGTCGTACCGTCTCCAGGCGATCGTCCCCTTCCCCAGCCCGCGCAGCCATCCGTTTCCGCCCAAGCGGACCTACACGCACATCCTGGTACTCGAATCCCGCCGGCCGGAAGGGCGGCCCGACCCTTACTGGCAGAACGGGATTTACCATGGCGGCGCGGTCAACCTGGCGCATGTCGGCAGCATTACCACCCGCGCCTTCCCGCAGGCCAGTACCGAATGGCTGTTTGCGAACCTTGACCTGCTCTCGCGCTATTATGGTTGGCCGGCGCTGAGCCTGGTGGAACAGGGTGTGGTGCCCGCCGACATCGCACACCGGGAGGCGCAAACGCTGTGGCTGGACCCCGCGGAACAACAACGCCTCGACGCATGGCTCCCGGCCAGCCACTGAATCCCCACCGGAAGCCCTCGACTCGATGAACGACGCCGAGCATCCGACACCGGGCGCCCCGGGCGCCCCGTCGCAGTACGAGGCGTGGTACGCCGCACCCCGGGGGGCATGGATCGCCGAGCGCGAATACCGCCTGCTGAACCGGCTGCTGCAACCGGAACCGGGGGCCTCGCTGCTGGACGTCGGGGCAGGCACCGGTTATTTCGCGCGGCGCCTGGCCGCCGACGGGCTGCAGGTGACCGGGCTGGACCCGGACCAGACTTCGCTGGACTACGCACGCGATCGGGCACCCGGGCTGAACTGGCTGGCCGGGGATGCACAGGCACTCCCGTTCGCGGACCGGAGCTTCGACTACTGCTGGGCGGTGACCAGCCTGTGTTTCGTGCCGGATCCGGCCCGGGCGCTGCGCGAGATGTGGCGGGTGACGCGGCGCGGAGTCGTCCTCGGCCTGCTGCATCGACCCAGCCGGCTGCACTGGCTCAAGGCCGGCCGGGGCGGCTATCGCGGCGCCCGCTGGGACCATCGACGAACGGTTACCGAGTGGTTCCAGGGCCTGCCCGGGAATCCCCAGCCGCGATTCGGCTGGGCCGTGTTTCTGCCCGGCGGGGGGCCTGGCGCACGCCGGCTCGAACCGATCATCCCGGCCCGTCTGCCGCTAGGCGGTTTCATGGCTGTCGCCGCCCATCACTGAACCCACGACAAGCCCGCACCGATGACAGAACACATACCTCTGCCCGCCCTCACCGCGCTGCTGTTCGGCCTGGCGGCCCTGACCTTCGCGATCGCCCCACGCGTGCGCAGCCCCGAGGGATTCTTCGCCGGCCACGACCACGCCGGCCGCCCGCCGGGGATATGGACACTGGCGCTGTCCCAGGTCACCACCTGGATCTTTGCCCGCTCGCTAATGAACGCGGCAATCCTCGGCTACCTGTTCGGCCTGGCCGGCGTGCTGGCCTACACCGCCTACTACGGCTCCTTCCTGACCGGCGCATGGATCGTCGACCGCCTGCGCTTCCGGCATGGTGCCCACAATATCCAGGGGTTCCTGCGCCAGCGTCTGGGCCAGGCCGGGAGCGTCAGCTACAACCTGCTGGTCTCCCTGCGGCTGCTGACCGAGGTATTCGCGAACCTGCTGGTGGTCGGCATTCTGTTCGGCGCGGCCGGCGGCGGCGCCTGGATGCTGGCCATCGCCCTGGTCACCGGCCTGACGCTGGCCTATTCAATGGCCGGCGGGCTGCACGCCGCGCTGCGCACCGACGTGCTGCAATTCGCCCTGCTGGCCGCCGCCATTGCCGGTCTGCTGTGGATGCTCGGCTGGCATCCGCAGTTCGCACCACTCGAACTGGCGAGCTTCGAATGGGCCCTCGACAACCCCGGCTGGCTGCTCCTGATCGTTGCATTGCTGCAGGTGCTCAGCTACCCCATGCACGACCCGGTCATGATGGATCGCGGCTTTCTTGCGGACCGGCGCACTACCCGGCGCAGCTTCCTGCATGCCTTCTGGATCTCGGCCACGCTGATCCTCGCCTTTGGCCTGCTCGGCATCTTTGCCGGCATTCATCGCGAGGGCGGCGAGGAACTGCTGGAAACCCTGACCCGGCTGCTAGGCCCCGCGGCGGCACTGATGCTGGGCGTGGCACTGGTAATCTCGGCCGCCTCGACCCTGGACTCGACCTTTTCCAGTGCGGCCAAGCTTGCGGTGGTCGACATGGGACTGGGACAACGCTCGACCCGCAACGGCCGACTCGCCATGCTCCTGTTTGCCCTGGGCGGCCTCGTCCTGGTGCTGTTCGGCACCGACGATCTGTTCGCCGCGGTCGCGGTCAGCGGCACGGCCTCGCTGTTTCTGACTCCGGTGATCGTCTACGTGATCGGCCTGAACCGCGACATCGCCCCGCGCGCCTACCTCGGCAACGTGATCGTGGCGCTGGGCGGTGCCACGCTGTATTTCCTGGAGGATTCCGACTACCTCGGCTGGATCGGCGCCATCAGCGGACTCGAGCACAGCTACGCCAAACTGTTGCTGGTCACCCTTTGCGTGCTGGGCTGGGGCATGCTCACCTGTGGGATCGGCTCGCGCCGCCGAAGAGTCACCGCATGAGCCCAAACCCGAATGCCCCGGGACGACAGTGCCCGCTGGCCTACCATACCCGCGCCGGCGATCTGGCCCGCCTCGAGCCGCTGGAGGCAGAGACCTTCTACGTGGTCGGCGGCCTGTACGGCAACCGCGCGGCCCTTGCCGCGATCCTGCGCCTGCGCCGGCGCGAGGCGCGCGCCGGGCTGCCGCTGCCGCGCCTGGTGTTCAACGGAGACTTTCACTGGTTCGATGCCGATCCGGAGGCCTTCGCGCGGCTGCAGCGAGTGATCGATCGGCACACGGCGACCCTCGGCAACGTGGAGATGGAACTGCTGGACCCGCAGCCTGGTGCCGGCTGTGGTTGCGCCTACCCGGATTTTGTCGACGACGCCACGGTCCAGCGCTCCAATGCCATCATCGAGCACCTGCGCGACGCCGCCCGTCAGGCAGACCGGCGCCATGACAGCCTGCAACGCCTGCGCACATGGCCGAAGATGCTGCGCCTGCAGGTCGATGACACCGCGATCGGGGTGGTACACGGCGACCCCGACAGCCTGGCCGGCTGGGGGCTGGCGATCGAGCACATGCCACCCCCCGGCCAGACCCGCCCCGAGCTCGACCGCTGGTTCCAGGAGGCGCAAGTCGACATCCTCGCCTGCACGCACACCTGCACCGCCTACCTGCAACCCCTGCCGGGCAGCAAGGACCGGCCGCGCGCCGTGATCAACAACGGAGCCGCCGGGATGCCCAACTTCCGCGCTGATCCCCGAGGTGTCATCACACGCATCTCGCGGCATCCGGCCCCCAAGGCACGCCTGTACGGCACCCGGATCGGCGGCGTGCACTGCGATGCACTGGGTATCGAATGGTCACGCGGCCGCTGGCTGGAGGCCTTTTTCGACCGCGTCTGGCCGCGCGGCAGCCCCGCCAGCCGCTCTTACCGCGATCGCATCCTGCACGGCCCCGCCCACGACCTCGACCGTGCTCGCCGCGGCTGATCACGTCCATGCCAACCGGCATGGCAACCCGCTCCTTTCCCGGGGCCGGCGTCCGCACTTCGTCATCGCGCCGGTCCGCCTTCACGTTGCAGGATCACGCGGCTCGGGCGGGCCGAACACCGCATTGCTGAGTCGCACATACCATGCGGCGGCCTGCACCTGGATGACGAAACCGAGGGCGATCACCAGCGCCGCGGCCGCGCCCTCGGTGCCGAACGCATTCATGGCCACCGCAAGGGCGATCGACAGGTTGCGCATCACCGTCCCGTACACCAGGGCGATGGCGTCGCCGCGCGCGAACAGCAACCGGCCAACCAGGGTCGAGAGTGCGAAGGTGGCCAGATACAGAAGGATCAACGGTACCAGGATCCACAGCAGCATCTCGGGTGCGGCGAGAAGGGCCTCGGCATTCAGCGCCATGGCGATGAACACGATCCCGAGAACGCCAAGCGTCGAGAGGAGCGGAAAACGCGGGGCCCACTGCTCGCGGAATCCGCCGGGGCCGACCCGCCGGATCAGCAGGAGGCGAGTGAGCTGGCCGAGCGCCAGGGGCAACAGCACGATCACGCCGATCTGCCACAGGATTCTCAGCAGATCGACCTCCAGCGTCGCCCCCATCAGGACGTCCACGTAGAAGGGGGTCGCGAGCGCTCCCAGCAGCAGGCCGACCACGGTCATGCGGATCGCGGCCGGGACATTCCCGCCGGCCATGCCGGTCCACGAGATGGTCATCCCGCTGGTGGGGACCAGCCCGGCCAGTAACAGTCCCAGCGCCAGCCAGGGCTGCTCGGGAAAGAACCAGAGTCCGAGACCGAAGGCGAGAAACGGGATGATCAGGAAGTTGATGGCCTGGGTGACACCCTGCAACCGGAGATCGCTCAGGTGCGTCAGCTCCTGCAGCCGCAGATTCACCATCATCGGGTAGACCATCAGGAAGGTGAAGGGCAGCACCAGGAACTGCAGCGGGCCCGCGTCAACCTGCACACCGAAGACAAACCCCAGCACCAGCATCACCGGGATGGCAATGACCAGGCGTTGCTGCAGGAAGGCAAGGACTTTCCACATGGGTAACCTCCGGGAGTGTTCAGGAAGGCCCGGTCAGTCCCGGGCCGTGTGACGGCTCGCCGAGCGCTGCAGCCAGAACGTTGCGGCGGCAGTGAGCAGCACGAAGGGCAGGACGAAGAGATTGAGCCCGACCCAGTCGAGCTGGTGGAGCAGCAGCCCCGCCAGCAGGGATCCGGCCGCGACCAAGCCGAAGACCGTGAGATCATTGACTCCCTGCACCTTCCCGCGCTCGGCCGGGGTATGCGTAGTGGTCAGCAGATTGCTGCCACCAATAAACAGGAAATTCCAGCCCACTCCCAGCAACACAAGCGCTGTCCAGAAATGGGTCAGGGTCTCGCCCGCGACCGCGGTGAGCGCCGAGACCACCAGCAGCGCCGCTCCTGTCTGCAGGATACGTAGCACCCCGAAGCGCGCGATCAGCCCCCCGGTGAAAAACGAGGGCGCGAACATCCCGAGCACGTGCCACTGCATGACGAAGGCGGCCTGATCCATGCCGAATCCCGCTTCGCGCATGGCCAGCGGGGTCGCGGTCATGACCAGGATCATCACCGCATACCCCACCGCGGCCGCCAGCAGGGCCACCACAAACGCCGGCTGCGACACGATCCGCGGCAGGGGCCGCTGTTCGCCACCGGTGGCCTCGCCAACCGAGGGCACCTTCAGGTACCCGACCAGAAATGCCGCCACCAGCGCCAGCCCGGTCAGCACCGCGTAGGGCCCCGCCTCCGGCACGCCCGGCAGCAGCATTCCCTGGCTCAGGTGAGCATTCCAGGGACCGACGAACGCCGCCACCACGCCACCCGCCATCACCAGCGAAATGGCCCGGGGACGAAACGCCTCGCTGGCAACATCGGCTGCGGCGAAGCGGTAATACATTGCGAACGCCTGGTAGACCCCCAGCAGCAGATTGCCGAAGGTGAACAGCCAGAAGGATTCGACCGCGACCCCCGCGGTCGCCACCGCCGCACCGGCGGCGCCACCGACCAGGGTGCCGACCAGAAAACCGAGCCGGCGCCCGACGCGTTTCATGAACAGCGAGGCCGGCAGCGTGGTGACCACCGTCCCGACCATCATTGCCGCCACCGGCAGGGTCGCCAGCCCGGCTGTCGGTGCCAGTCCCGCGCCCACCACGCCACTCAGGGTCATCACCGTAACCGCGGCGATCAGGAACAGGGCCTGGCTCACCGCCAGGATCAGGACGTTGCTGCGTTCGTGTGCGGCATGCGCGGTACTCATTGCTTCCTCCAGATTTGCCGAACCCGGGCCCGGCGGATGACAACGAATTCGATATTTTCCGTTATTCAACCGAATCCTTGAACAAATGTCGAGGGTTGCATGCCGGCTCGACGGACCTGGAAAGACAATCTTCTTGACAACTGGAAACAGTACGGCTAGCTTTTTATTCAACTAATCAATTGAATATAAGTCCGAGGTAATGATGCTGCCGGCAACGCTCGTTCTCCGCGACCATCCCGACAATCCTGACAGCCCGTCCGCCAGCGCATTGAGGCTGGGCGGGGCCCTGCTGGCATCGAACCGCGAACTGCGGGTTTTCCTGCTGGATCGCGGCGTCGGACTGGCACGAGGTACGGGTGACTCGTTCGAGCTGCTCAACGAACTGATGGAAGCGGGAGCCGAGGTCCGGGCCTGCGGGTTTTCCCTGGATCGCCATCAGATCCCGGAATCCGATCTGCCCGGGGGAATCACCCGCAGTTCGATGAAGGCGCTGGCGCAATGGTGTGAAGACGCTCAGGTCTTCCTGTTCTGAGTGGCCGCAATAGCGTGAAAACCCGCCCGGTTCCGCACGGAGACCGGGCAGCAACAAGAGGAACGACATCATGATCGAGTGGTTCATGGAACAGGAGCCGGTCATCCGTATCGGCTTTCTGCTGGGAATGGTGGCCCTGATGGGCGTCTGGGAAGTCCTCGCGCCCCGCCGCGCGCTGACGGTGGGCAAGGCGTATCGCTGGGTCAACAACTGGGGCGTGGTGGTCACAGGCACCCTGCTCACCCGGGTAATTTTTCCGGCCGGCGCCGTAGGGCTGGCCTTCTTTGTGGAGAGTCAGGGCTGGGGACTGCTGCAGGTACTCGACATCCCCTTCTGGCTGGCGGTACTGATTGCGGTGGTGGTGCTCGATTTTGCGGTCTGGGCCCAGCACGTGATGTTCCACGCGATCCCGGCCCTGTGGCGCCTGCACCGCATGCACCATGCGGATCTGGATTTCGACCTGACCACTGGCCTGCGTTTCCATCCGATCGAGATCATCCTCTCGTTCGGGATCAAGGCGATGGTGATCGTGGCAATCGGAGCGCCGGCGCTCGCCGTGTTGTTCTTCGAGATCATCCTCAGCTCGCTGGCGCTGTTCAATCACTCCAACGTTCGCATCCCGACGGCGATCGATCGCTTCCTGCGGCTGTTCATCGTCACCCCGGATTTCCACCGGGTGCACCATTCCTGGTATCCGCACGAGACCAACTCCAACTTCGGCTTCAACCTGTCGTTGTGGGACCGGGCGTTCGGCACCTATCACGCCCAGCCGCAGGACGGGCATGAGGGCATGACCATCGGGATCAACCAGTTCCGCGAACCGACCTGGGAACGCCTGGACAAGATGCTGATCCAGCCGTTCGTTGGTCCCGCCGACAGCTACCCGCTGAACCGTCGCCCGGAAACTCCCGAGGAGGGCGAGGAGATGGTCCGTCGCGCCACCGCTGCGGAGCGTGCCCCCAACCCTCGCGAGGAGCAGTGATGCGAACCGGAACCTGGCTGCGCGTAATCGGGGGACTGGCCCTGGTGACGGCCATCGCCATCGCCATCCAGTTCCGCGAGCACCTGGACCCGGCCGCACTGGAGGCATGGATCGGCGGCTTCGGAGTGACCGCCCCGCTGGTGTTCATCGGGGTCTATGCCCTGGCCTCGATCCTGTTCCTGCCCGGAATGGTGATGACGCTGGCCGGCGGGGCGCTGTTCGGCCCGGTCTGGGGAACCCTGATCAACCTGGTCGGGGCCACCCTCGGGGCCACGCTGGCCTTTCTGATCGCCCGCTATCTGGGCGCCGACTGGGTCACCCGCCGGCTCGGCGGACGCATGAAGCAGGTGGTGTCCGGGGTGGAGGCCGAAGGCTGGCGCTTTGTCGCCTTCGTCCGCCTGGTGCCCCTGTTCCCCTACAACGTCCTGAACTACGCCCTGGGGCTGACCCGGATACGCCTGCTCGCCTATGCACTGGCGACCTTCATCTGCATGGCCCCGGGTGCGCTGGCCTACACCTACGTGGGCTATGCCGGGCGCCAGGCCATCGCGGGCGGCGAGGCCGCGATCCAGACCGGCCTGATCGCCCTCGGCCTGCTGGCTCTGGTGGCCTTCCTGCCACGGCTGGTCAAGCGTCTGCGCGGCCCCTCGGAATGGCTGACGGTCGCCGAACTCGCCGAGCGCCTGCGCGCCGACCACCCACCCCTGGTGGTGGACGTGCGCTCGCCGGAGGAATTCACCGGCGAACTGGGCCATATCGAGGGCGCGGTCAACATCCCCCTGGACCAGCTCGAGGACCGGCTCGGCCAATTGCCCGACGACCGGCCACTGGCCCTGGTCTGCCGCACCGACAAGCGCTCGAAGAATGCCGCACGCCTGCTGCGTGCGAATGGCTTCGGCGATGTCGCCGTGGTGCGCAAGGGCATGACCGCATGGGTTGAGGCCGAAGCCCCGGCCGAGGCGGGAGCGGCCACCGCGCCGCGACAGAACCACCGCACCACCTGAACTCCGGAGGATACCGACATGACATCCAGCAACCGCAACCCGATCTCCATTCTCGCCGTGGTCACCCTGCTGCTGGCGCTGGCCGCAGTGGCGACACTGATCACCGCAGCCGTCGGCACCCGCGCGGACTGGTGGCACTTCACCACCGGCCTGGACGTGGCCACCTGGGCCATCTACCTCGCGATCGCCGCAACCCTCGCGGGCCTCGGCGGGTTCTACACTGCCCGTCCCGCCGGCTGTCGCAGCGGCATCAGCCTCGTGATCGCCGGTCTGGTTCTGTCCGTCCCCCTGGTAGGGGCCGGCGCCCACTTCGAATATGCAGCCGGCGCCTACCCCCCGATCAACGACGTCACCACCGATCCGGACGACCCGCCCACGTTCTGGGAAGTCCCCGATCCGCAGACCTACCCGGGTGGCGAGACGGCCGAGCTGCAGCGCGAGGGGTACCCTGATCTGGGGCCGCTGTTGCTCGACCACGCCCCGGACACGGTGTTTGAACGCGCCGAGGTGCTGGCGGAAGAACGCGGCTGGGAGATCGTCTCGGCCATGAACGGCGAACTGGAGGCCATCGACACCACCTTCCTGTTCGGCTTCGAGGACTACGTGATGGTCCGTGTCCTGCCCGAAGGCGACGGGGCGCGCGTGGACATGCGTTCCTACTCGCGCCTGGGCCAGATCGACCGGGGCGTCAATGCCACGCGCATCCGATCCTTCCTGGACGACCTCGAACGCGCACTCTGAGCGCGCGCGTGGCGGGGCCTGATGCCTCGCCACGGCCTCCGGTCGTAGAATACCGACATGCATGCCACCCACTCGCGCGAACCAGCCGCCGCCGCGCCCGCGCTCAGCATCATCATCCCCGCCCTGAACGAGGCGGCCACCCTGCCGGCACTGCTCGCCGACCTGCAGGAATGGCCCGATTCCGAGCGCCTGGTGGTGGACGGCGGGTCACGCGACACCACTTCCGAGCATGCACGAGAGGGTGGCGTCACGATCCTGGATTCCGCCCCCGGCCGCGCCGTGCAGATGAACCTCGGGGCCCGCGCCGCGCGGGGAGAATGGCTGCTGTTCCTGCACGCGGATTCCCGCCTGCCGGATACGAGGGCAGCCCTTGATGCGATCCGCACGCTGCAGCAACAGGGCGGCACCTGGGGGTGTTTCCGGATCGCCCTGTCCGGGCGACACCCGGCGTTCCGCGTCATCGAGCGCATGATGAACCTGCGGGTCTGCAGCACCGGCATGGTCACCGGCGACCATGGACTCCTGGTCCGGGCCGATACCTTCCATGCCCTTGGCGGCTTTCCCGAAATCCCGTTGATGGAGGACCTGGCCCTCGCCCGGAAACTGCGTGCCGGAGTCGGTCGCCCGCACTGCCTTCCGGCACGTCTGGTCACCTCGTCACGGCGCTGGGAGGAAGGCGGGATCCTGCGCACCGTGTGGCTGATGTGGCGCCTGCGGCTGGCCTGGTGGGGCGGTGCCGACCCGACCACCCTGGCTGCGCGCTACCGCATTCACCGCGATGTCTGACTCCTGCCGTGTCGCAATCTTCGCGCGCACACCGGAACCCGGCCGGGTCAAGACCCGTCTGATCCCGGCCCTGGGCGCACGCGGGGCCTGCCAGCTGCACCAGCGCATGCTGACCCGGATCGCGGAGCAGGCTCGCACGGCATTTCCCGACGCAACCGTGGAGCTCTGGGCCACCCCGGACCCCGGGCACCCGTTCCTGCTGGAACTCGCCCGGCGCCTGGACCTCAAGCTGCGCCGCCAGGCGCCGCGCCACGGCCGGACCGATCACCTGGGCGAGCGCATGGCGGCAGCCCTGGCATCGGGCCCGTATCCGGCGATGGTGATCGGCAGCGATGCCCCGCAGCTCGATGCCGATCAACTGGCCCGGCTGGCCCGGGACCTGAAACGGCCCGACTGCGACACTACCCTCGTACCGGCGCTGGACGGAGGCTATGTCGCCCTGGCCACATCCGGTCCGGTGGCCCTGTTCGAGGGAATCGCATGGGGTACGGACGCGGTGCTGAAACAGACACTGGAGCGCGGCCGTCAGCAAGGAATTCGCATCCGGCTCGCACCGGCTCAGCCGGACATCGACCGGCCGGAGGACCTGCACCATTGCCCTGCCGATCTGTTACGGACCTCCGACTGAGCACACATGTGCAGGCATCGGCGCTCAGAGGAAACCCGCGAATGTCCGCTGCAGGGCACGGATGTCGGCGAGATCATTCTGGAGGACCCGGTACACCTGCCTGCGATCCAGCTGCATGTAGGCGTGGACCAGGATGTTTCGGAAACCGATCATCCGCAACCATTTTTCTTCCAGCGCACTGTCAATGTACCCGTGTTCGCGGAACAGACGGGGGATGTCCCGCCCCTGGTTCACCGAGCCCAGACCATTGTCCGCGATCACGTGGCTGCCCATGTCCAGCAGCGCCTCCAGCGCAAGCTGGAGGAAGCGCTCGGCGCTACCGTAATGCTCCGGTTCAGCGAGGAACTCCTCCTCGTCGTACCGTGCAATCCGCTCCAGGACGGCGAGGTTTTCCGAGATGGCCTCGAGTCGCCTGCGGATAACCTCAGGCCTGACCATCGAGCAGCCTTTCCTTCAGGGCCTCGCGCTGGACACGGAGGTAGGGTTCGAAATCGAAGTATTCACGCAACGCAAGCGAGTAGTAACTGCCCCGATCGAAGTCGGGCCCGGCATGCAACAGGCAGTTCGGCCGTACGGCCTCGAAACGCAATGCCGGATCCGCGCCATCGAGCAGCACCAGATCCACCGCATCCAGCCCTTCCCGCGCCAGATCCGTCAGGATGTCCAGGCGGCGCGGCTCGATCGCCCCGGCGGGGCCGACCAGCGCAAGATCGATGTCACTGCCCTCCCGCGCCCGACCCTCCGCACGAGAGCCGAACAGAAAGACCGCTTCCACTTCACGGTAGCGCGCGAATACCCTTTTCACCCGCTCGGCGATCGTCTCGATTGTCAGGGCAGCCGTCATTGATCGTGCTCCAAACCGGAGTATCCATCAATGTAGCACGGCGCGATCCGGGTCCGGGGCCGTACGCCGGCGGGTACGCGCGAGGGTGCATTCATGGCGCGGCCTCGCGGCCAGTGGCCGCCGGGGCGTTCACGTTCTCCCCGTCCGGGAGCTGCCAGACAGCTCGGGCCAGGATGCAGAAATAAAGACAAGGATGGTGGGCCGTGAAGGAATCGAACCTTCAACCAATGGATTAAGAGTCCACTGCTCTACCAATTGAGCTAACGGCCCCCGGTACGGACGAGTACAAACGAGGGATGGGGTGACCGATGGGACTCGAACCCACGACAACCGGAGTCACAATCCGGGACTCTACCAACTGAGCTACGGTCACCACCGTATTGTTTCACTGCTTCGGCCATTGCCGATCCGGGCTCTGGCGCGCCCGGCAGGACTCGAACCTGCAACCGCCGGCTTAGAAGGCCGGTGCTCTATCCGGTTGAGCTACGAGCGCGTTTGCCGCCGGGCATCCGGGTTGTTCCAGCCGGTTGCGTCCGCCATGGTCGGGGTAGAGGGATTTGAACCCCCGACATCCTGCTCCCAAAGCAGGCGCGCTACCAGACTGCGCTATACCCCGTCGAGCCGTTCCCGCAATGGGTCCTGCACAGCGAGTGCGAAATCGTAGCGCCGGGAGGCCCCCGGGTCAAGCCATGGCCCGCGTCGCAGCCCCCGGGGATCGTGTCCGACCTTCCTTGAGGCCCCGGCTGTGCCATGGGATCATCGCGTTCAGCCCTCCTGCCGGACGAGACCGAATGACAGCCCAGACCATCGACGGACGCGCCATCGCGCAGACCCACCGCGCCCGCATCGCCACCGAGATCGAATCCATGACCTCGCGCGATCTGCGCCCGCCGGGTCTCGCTGTGGTCCTGGTGGGGGCCGATCCGGCTTCGCAGGTGTACGTGCGCAACAAGCGCAAGGCCTGTGAACAGGTCGGCGTGGTCTCGCACTCCTACGACCTGCCGTCGGGCACGCCGCAGACCGATCTGCTGGCGCTGATCGACCAGCTCAACGCCGACCGCACCATCGACGGGATCCTGGTCCAGCTGCCGCTGCCGGAGCACATCGACCCGGAGACCATCATCGAGCGCATCTCCCCGGCCAAGGACGTGGACGGCTTCCACCCCTACAACGTCGGGCGGCTGGTGGCGCGCATCCCGCGCCTGCGGCCCTGCACGCCCTGGGGCGTCATCCAGCTGCTGCGGCATATCGAGGAGCCGTTCAAGGGGCGCACGGCCTGCATCATCGGCGCCTCCAACATAGTTGGCCGGCCAATGGCGCTGGAACTGCTGCTGGCCGGCGCCACGCCGACCATCTGTCACCGGTTCACCCCGGATACCGCGGCCATCGCCCGCCAGTCCGACATCCTGGTGGCGGCGGTTGGCAAGCCCGGGCTGGTCAAGGCCGACTGGGTCAAACCGGGGGCCACGGTCATCGACATCGGCATCAACCGGCGCGATGACGGCACGCTGTGCGGCGACGTGGAATTCGACGGCGCGGCGGAGCGCGCGGACTGGATCACCCCGGTCCCCGGCGGCGTGGGCCCGATGACGGTCGCCATGCTGCTGGACAACACCCTGCGGGCGCGCGCGTTCGGCACCCACGAGGCGGCCTGAACGGCCACCCCGCCGACCCGGCGGATCAGTCGGCGGCCGCGGCCGCCACGTCGCGCGCGGCCTGCAGCCGGACCCGGGTGCGCTCCGGGCCCAGATATTCGCGGATGCGCGGCAGCTCCGGCCCGAAGGTCTGCCCGGACAGCGCCGCGCGCAGCGGCATGAACAGGCCGCGCCCCTTGCGACCCGTGGCCGCCCCTGCCGCCTTCGCCACCTCGGGGAAGTCCGTACTGGTATCCAGCGCCTCCAGGGCGGCCTCGAACAGGGCCGGCCCGGCGCCCGCGATCTCGTCGCGGGCCGCGTCGCTCAGCGGCGCCGGATCCTCCGCAAAGGCCGCTACCCAGCACCGCGCATCTTCCACCGATGCGATGTTGTCGCGCGCCAGCGCGATCCAGGCCGCACGCGTCGCTTCCGGCAGCGGGTCCAGCACGCCCAGCCCCGCGAGATGCGCCTGCAGATCCGTGTCCGACAGCGCGCGCAGGGCCTCGGCCTGCCAGTGTTCCAGCTGGCGCGGGTCGTGGCGCGCGGCGGAATGGCCGATGCGCCCCGGGTCAAACCCCTGCGCCAGCCCCTCCAGCGACAGCAGCCCCTCCTCCTCGTAGCGATGACCCAGCCGCGCGAGGTGGTTGAGGATCGCCAGCGGCAGCACCCCGGCTTCGCGCAGCTCGCGGATGCTGGCCGAACCGTTGCGCTTGGACAGCGGGGCCCCGTCATCGCCGTTGACCAGCGGCAGGTGGTGATACCCGGGCGCCGGCAGTTCCAGCGCCTCCAGCAACAGCAACTGGCGCGGGGTATTGGCGATGTGATCCTCGCCGCGCACCACGTCGGTCACCCCCATCAGGGCATCGTCCACCGCGTTGGAGAAGAAGAACGCCGGCGTGCCGTCCGAACGCCGGATCACGAAGTCGCCGATCTCGTCGGTGCGAAACTTCACCGCGCCGCGCACTCCGTCCTCGAAGCGCACCGTACGCCCCAGCGGCACGCGGAAACGCAGGGTCGGGCGCTGCCCCTCGGCCTCGCGGCGTCGCGCCTCCTCCGGGTCCAGTCCGGCACAGGTGCCGGGGTAACGCGGCGGCTTGCCCTGGGCACGCATGCGCTTGCGCCCGCGCTCGAGTTCTTCCGGCGTGCAGAAACAGGGATACGCCAGACCGGCCTCGATCAGCCGGTCGTAGTAGGCCTGGTAGAGCCCCGTACGCTGTGACTGGGCATAGGGGCCGGCGTCGCCGGCGGCCGCGCCGTACCCCTCGTCCCAGTCCAGCCCCAGCCACTGCAGATCCTGCTGCAGCGCCTCGACGAACTCCGCACGCGAGCGTTCCGCATCGGTGTCCTCGATACGCAGCAGGAAATGCCCGCCGCGCGCCCGCGCCAGCAGGGCGCTGAACAGCGCGGTACGCAGATTGCCAAGGTGCAGAAGCCCGGTGGGACTGGGCGCGAAACGGGTGCGGGTCACGGTTGTCGTCATGGCGCGCATGGTAGCCGAGCGACCCCGGTGCGACCAGCACCACCCGTCTCGAGGGGCGCTCGCGCCAGGCCATTCGTGCCCCGGTCATCGCGAGTCGCTAACCCCTCGCCCTCGTCATCAGCGAGGAACCGCAGCTCTCCCCCCGTCATTGCGAGGAGCCGAAGGCGACGCGGCAATCGGCCGGGGCTGGCTTGCGCGCAGGATCAGGTGGCTGCGGATGGAGATCGCCACGTCGCTGCGCGACTCGCGATGACGAGGGCGAGGGCTTTGCGACTCGCGATGACGAGGGGGGAGAGCTTCGGGACTCGCGATGACGGGAGGCGGGCAGCGGGACGCGGGACGCGGGCCGACTGGAACCGGCGGGGGTCCCCGGTTACCATGCCGGCTCCTGATTCCGGAGTGTCGTCATGCCCCGTCCTGTTCCGCTGGCCGGCATCGCCGCGGCCCTCCTGATCCTCGTCCTCAGCTTTCCGGGAGCCCTCATGGCCGAATCCAGCCCCAAGGTCGCGCTTGAAACCACGCACGGCCGCATCGTCCTGCAACTCGACGCCGAAGCCGCGCCGGAGACCGTCGCCAACTTCCTGCAATACGTCGACGACGGCTTTTACGACGGCACGCTGTTCCATCGCGTGATCCCCGGCTTCATGGTCCAGGGCGGTGGCATGGACAAGGACATGCGCCAGAAGCCCACGCGCGACCCGATCCGCAACGAGGCGGACAACGGCCTGAAGAACAAGGTCGGCGCGGTCTCCATGGCCCGCACCCAGGACCCGCATTCGGCCACCGCGCAGTTCTTCATCAATGTCAACGACAACGACTTCCTCAACCACACCGCTCCCAACCCGCAGGGCTGGGGTTACACGGCGTTCGGGGAAGTGATCGAAGGCATGGACGTCGTGCGCACCATCGAGGGCGTGCCCACCGGCCGTTCCGGCATGCATCAGGACGTACCGCAGGAACCCGTGGTCCTGGAAAGCGCCCGCCGCGCCGACTGATCCCGTGAGCGAGACCTCGCCCGCCCTGGTCATCTCCGACCTGCACCTGGAGCGCGAACCCGGCCCGACGCTGAGCGCCGCGCTGACGTTCCTTGACGGCCCGGCGCGGGCCGCCTCGGCCCTGTACATCCTGGGCGACCTGTTCGAGTACTGGGTCGGCGACGACGCCTCGCATCCGGCGGCAGAGCAACTGGCGGCGGCGCTCTCCGCGCTGGAGGCGCCGGTCATGTTCATCCATGGCAACCGCGACTTCCTCGTGGGCCCGGACTACGCCGCCCGCGCCGGCATGACACTCGCCCCCGAGCCGCTGCACGCCACGCTGCCCTGCGGCCCGGCCCTCCTGATGCACGGCGACTCCCTGTGCACCGACGACAGCGAACACATGGCCTTTCGCCAGATGGTGCGCAGCGAGGCCTGGCAACGGGATTTCCTCGGCCAGCCACTGGAACAGCGCATCGCGCGGGCCGAAACCATGCGCGAGGCCAGCCGTCACAACGGGCAGATGAAGGCCGCCGCGATCACCGACGTGAATGGCGAAGCCGTGGCCGCGACCTTTCGCGACGGCGACGTGCCGCTGCTGATCCACGGACACACCCACCGCCCCGCGATCCACGACCTGGAGATCGCCGGCCAGCCGCGTCAGCGCTGCGTGCTGCCGGCCTGGGACGAGCACCCCGGCTTCCTGGAGCTCGGCCCGGAAGGCCCGGTCCTGCGCCAGCTGGACGAAACGCCCTACCCCGCACACCTGCTCCACGCCTGAGACTGTCGCGGGGTTACCCCGGGGCTGCTTCAGCGCCGACCCTGCTCCTCCAGCGCCCCCATCTCCGACTCGGTGAACCCCGCCGCCAGGCGGGCCTCGTGCGCGAACGGCGGGCGGACCCGCCCCGGCATGTGTTCGGCCAGCAGCTCGAGGAACAGCGGTTCGGGATCGAGCCCGCGTGCATCAGCCAGTGCGCGGAACCAGCGCGTGCCGATCGCCACGTGGGCGACCTCCTCGCGCTGGATGATCTCCAGCAGCGCCACGGTCGCGTGATCGCCCGCCGCCGTCAGGCGCTCGATCATGCCGGGCGTCACATCCAGCCCGCGCGCCTCCAGCACGCGCGGAACCAGCGCCATGCGCACCATCACGTCGTGGTCGGTCGCCAGCGCCGCCTCCCACAGGCCGTTATGGGCCGGCAGGTCGCCGTAGTCCGCACCCAGCTCGTGCAGGCGCGCCCGCAGCAGCCGGAAGTGCCGCGCCTCCTCCGCCGCGACCTGCAGCCAGTCGCTGACGAACGGCGCCGGCATGTCGCGAAAGCGATACACGGCATCCAGGGCCAGATTGATCGCGTTGAACTCGATATGCGCGACCGCGTGCACCAGCGCCACCCGCCCGGCCGTGGTGTGCAGCCCGCGCCGAGGAAGATCCTTCGGGTGCACCAGCACCGGCCGTTCCGGACGCCCGGGCACCTCCAACCGTTCCGGCCCGGAACTGGCGAGCGCCTTCAGCTCATCGGCCCACCAGGCGTCCATCAGCGCCAGCACGCGCTCGCACTTGGCCTCGGGATCGCTCTCGCGCAGCGCCGTTTCGGCCACACGGTAGAGATCGGGACCCCCGGGATTGTTGATCGGCTGACTCATGGCGGCCAAGGATACTCGTTCAGCGCTCGTCGGTCGGCATGCTGCGGCGCAGCAGGATGGAGTTGCCGATGACCGAGAGCGAGCTGGCGGTCATCGCGATCACCCCGATCATCGGGTGCAGCAGACCGACCGCGGCGATCGGGATCGCCGCGGAGTTGTAGCCCCACGCCCAGAACAGGTTCTGGACGATCTTGCGGAACGTCATACGCGAGAGCTGTACGGCCTCGACCACCCTGGTCAGCTCGCCGCGCACCAGGGTCACGTCGGCGGCCTCGATGGCCACGTCCGCCCCGGCCCCGATGGCGATGCCGACATTGGCCTGCTGCAGGGCCGGGGCATCGTTGATGCCGTCGCCCACCATCGCCACGTGGTCGCCGTACTCGGCCTGCAGTTCGCGGATCGCCTCGACCTTGCCCTCCGGCAGTACGCCGGCGCGGACCTCGTCGATCCCCACCTGCGCGGCCACCGCGTTGGCGGTACGCTCATTGTCGCCGGTGACCATCACGCAGCGGATGCCGAGGCTGTGCAACTTTTCGACGGCGGCCCGCGACTCCTCCTTGAGGGTGTCGGCGACCGCGACGATGCCGGCCGGTTGATCGCCGATGGCCACCAGCATCGCGGTCTTGCCGGCATCCTCGAGCCGCCGCAGCGATTCCAGCAGGCCGGACGGATCCACACCCTGCTCCTCCAGCAGCCGCTGGCTGCCGACCAGGATGCGTTCGTCACCCAGCCGCGCCTCCACTCCACGTGCGGTGTGCGATTGAAACCGGTCGACCTCGGCGACCGTCAGCCCCCGGTCGCGCGCGCCCTGCACGATGGCCTCGGCCAGCGGGTGCGCGGAGCCGGCCTCCACGGCCGCGGCCGCTTGCAGCACACGAGCGTCATCGAAGCCCTCGGCGGCGACCACGTCGGTCAGTGCCGGCTGCCCGCGGGTGAGGGTCCCGGTCTTGTCGAGCACGATCACGCGGATGTCCTTCAGCGTCTGGATCGCGGAGCCCGAGCGGACCAGCACCCCGCGCTCGGCCCCCATGCCGGAGCCGACCATCAGGGCGGTGGGTGTGGCCAGCCCCAGCGCGCAGGGGCAGGCGATGACCAGCACGGCGATGGCCGCGAGGATGGCCAGCACGATGGGCGGGCGCTCGGCGTCGACCCAGGGCAGGAAGCCCTCGCCCCAGATCAGGATCGGCTGCAGCGCCCCGGAGAACGCCAGCCAGGCCGCGAACGCCGCCAGCGCGATCACCAGCACCGCCGGCACGAAGCGCGCGGTGATGCGGTCCGCCAGCTCCTGCACCGGCACCCGCGAGCCCTGGGCCTCGTTCACCAGGCGGATCACCTGCGACAGGAAGGTGTCGGCCCCCACGCGGGTCGCGCGCACCTTCAGCCGGCCCTGCTGGTTCAGGGTCGCGCCGAGCACGGTATCGCCCTCGCCCTTGTCCACCGGCACCGACTCGCCGGTGGCGATGGATTCGTCCACCGTGCTCTCACCGGCGACCACCTCGCCATCGGTGGGGATCTTCTCGCCGGGGCGCACGATCATCACCTCGCCCACCTGCAGCGATTTCACCGGCACCTCGACCTCCTCGCCGTCGCGCTCGACCCGGGCCGTCTTCGCGCCCAGATCCAGCAGCTTGCGGATCGCGGAGGAGGCCTCGCCCTTGGCGCGGTACTCCAGGTACCGCCCGAGCATGTGGAAGGCCATGATGGTCGCGGCCATCTCGATGAACGAGGTCATCGGGTAGACGAAGCCGATCAGCCCCAGCAGGTAGGGCGGCAGCGAGCCCATGGAGATCAGCACGTCCATGTTCAGACTGCCGCTTTTCAGCGCGCGCCAGGACGAACGGTGGGTGGCCGCACCCCCGGCCATGAACACCACCGGGAAGGCCAGCACGGCGATGATCAGCAGATAGCCGGGGATCGGCTGCCAGAACATGTGGACCATCATCAGGACCATGATCGCGATGGTCGGGATCATCGCGATCCACAGCCGGCGCCAGGCCTGCTTCAGGTAGGCGGCGTCAATCTCGGCGTCGTCCGCCTCGCTGCCGGCCTCCTCGGTCTCCACCGCCGCCACGTCATAACCGGCGCCCTCGACCGCGGCGCGCAGGGCCTCGGCGTCGGGGCCTCCGGGACCGGTTTCCACGGTCACACGGTGGTCACCGATGTTGGTGCGCACCGCCTGGATGCCGTCCAGCTTCTCGATCGCACCGCGCACGATCCCCGCGCAGTGATCCGACCCCATGCCGGGCACCACCAGACGCACCGTACCCGTGGCGCCCGTTTCACCCTCGACCCGGGCGACGTCGTAGCCGGCCCCCTCCACGGCAGCCCGCAACCCCTGCGGGTCCACCTGCTCGGGGTCATATCCCACGGTCACCCGGTGGCGGGCGATATTGGTCCCCACCGAGGCCACGCCCGGGGTCTTCTCCAGCGCCGCGCGGACAATCCCCGCGCAGTGGTCCGACCCCATACCGGGGACGATCACCACTGCCTCACGCCACTGCGGGGACTCGTGCACCATCGGGTCGCTCCTGAGCGGTCACTGCACCACGTTTATCAAACCGGATGCCCCGGCCGCGCTCCTCCCCGTGTTGTAGTCCCCCGGCGGGCGAGTTGCCAACCGACTGACCACCCGCCATACCGGCTACCCCACGGCGACAACGAGCAGCCAGAGCCAGAATCGAGCTCGCCGCCATACCCCGGGGCGAGATGAATGGGGTCAGAGGGCGTCGAGCCCGCGGGCCAGGTCGCGCTGGATGTCGGCGACCGACTCCAGCCCCACCGCGACCCGCACCAGGGCCTCGGTGATGCCCTGGGCCTCGCGCTTGTCCGGGTCCACGCGACCGTGAGTAGTGGTGGCCGGATGGGTGATGGTGGTCTTGGCATCGCCCAGGTTCGCGGTGATCGACAGGAACCTCGTGGCGTCGATCACCGACCAGGCGGCCTCGCGCCCGCCGGCGACCTCGAAGCTCAGCACGCCGCCGAAGCCGCTTTGCTGGCGCTTCGCGATCGCATGCTGCGGGTGGGATTCGAGCCCCGGGTAATGCACCGCCGTGACCTTCGGGTGGGCCTGCAGCCACTGCGCCAGGGCCAGGGCATTGTCGCTGTGGGCACGCATGCGCAGGGCCAGGGTCTCCAGCCCCTTCAGGAACACCCAGGCGTTGAACGGCGACAGCGTCGGCCCGGCCGTGCGCAGGAAGCCGTAGACGTCCTTGCCGACGCGCTCGGCGTCGCCCACCACCGCGCCGCCCAGGCAGCGGCCCTGGCCGTCGAGGAACTTGGTCGCCGAGTGAATGATGAGGTCGGCCCCCAGATCCAGTGGACGCTGCAGGATCGGCGTACAGAAGCAGTTGTCCACCGCCAGCAGCGCGTCATGACGATGCGCGATCGCCGCCAGCGCGGCGATGTCCACCACCTCGCCGAGCGGGTTGGAGGGCGTCTCGCAGAAGTACAGCCGGGTGTTGGACTGGGTAGCGGCCTCCCAGGCCTCGAGGTTCGACAGCTCGACGTAGGTCACCTCCACGCCGAAGCGGGCGAGGTAGTTGTTGAACAGCACCGTGGTGGTGCCGAACACCGAGCGCGAGCAGACCACGTGATCGCCGGCCTTCAGCAGTCCCATCATGGTCGCCAGGATCGCGGACATGCCGGAGGCGGTGGCCACACAGGCCTCGCCTCCCTCCAGCGCCGCGAGCCGCTCCTGGAAGGTCCTCACCGTGGGGTTGGTGAAGCGCGAATAGATGTTGCCGGGGACCTCGCCCGAGAACCGGGCGGCGGCCTCCGCCGCGCTGTCGAACACGAAGCTGGAGGTCGGGAAGATCGCCTCGGAGTGTTCCTGCTCCGGGGTCCGACGGTAGCCATGGCGGATGGCGACGGTATCGGGGTCGTAGTCGGCGGGATCGAATTCTTCGTGCATCGGGGCTTCCTGGCTCGCGTGAACGGGCCAGTTTACGGATGCCCGCCGGCACTCGCTACGCTGGCCGCAGACGCCCGGCCACCCGCGTGAGCAGCTCGTAGCCGATCGTGCCGGCAGCACGCGCCACGCGCTCCACCGGCAGGCCCTCGCCCCACAGTGTCGCGAGATCGCCCACCCCGGCCGCGGGCACGCCGGAGAGATCCACCGCGAGCATGTCCATCGAGACCCGCCCGACCAGCGGGCAGAGCTGACCGCGTACCCGCACCGGCGTGCCGGTGGGGGCGTGGCGCGGGTAACCGTCCGCATAGCCCATGGCCACGATGCCAATGCGCTCGCCGCCATGCGCGGTCCAGGTGGCGCCGTAGCCCACCCCGTCACCGGGCGCCGGATGCTGGATCCCGATGATCGGGGCCTGCACGGTCATCACCGGGCGCAGGTCGGCATCCGGACCCTCAGGCGGCGCTTCCGTCGGAACCGAGGCCGGGTGACAGCCGTAGAGCATGATGCCCGGGCGGGCGCGGAAGACCTCGTCCGCCTCATGACCGGCCCCGCGCGCCCAGCCGGCGAACAGCGACGCCGAGTTGGCCACCGAACGCGCCCCGTCGCGCCCCGCGACGGCCGTGGCGAAGGCGGACAGTTGCGCGGCGTTGTGGTCATCCGCCGGCTCGTCGGCACAGGCCATGTGGGTCATCCAGTGCAGGCCGCGCCCGCCGTGACCGGCCGCCCGCAGGGCACGTTCCACGGCATCGGCTTGGGCCGGGGCGAATCCCAGTCGATTCATCCCGGTGTTGAGCTTGATCCAGACCTCGGGCAGGACCACGCTGGCGGCGTCCAGCGCATCCAGCTGCGCCGGAGCATGCACCGCCGGCTGCAGCGCGAGCTCCGCACAACGGCGAAAGCCGGCGGCGTCCCGCCCGCCCTGCAGCACCAGCAGCGGGCCATCGAATCCGCTCCGCCGCAGGACCTCGGCCTCCTCCACCGCGGACACGGCCAGCCCGTCGGCCACTTCGCCCAGTGACTGCGCCGCCCACTCGAGACCATGGCCATAGCCCTCCGCCTTGATCACGGGCCACATCGCGGTCTCCGGGGCGAGCCCGCGGGCCACCTCCAGGTTGTGGCGCAGGGCTCCGGAATCGAGCTGGATGCTGGCCGCCCGTTGCATGTCGTGACTAGCCCTCCGGGCCCACCTCGCCGTACACGTCCGGGGCGTAGTTCTCGAAGCGGGTGAACTGGCCACGGAAGGTCAGCCGCACGGTGCCGATCGGCCCGTTACGCTGCTTGCCGATGATGATCTCGGCGGTGCCCTTGTCCGGCGATTCTTCGTTATAGACCTCGTCGCGATAAACGAACGCGATGATGTCTGCATCCTGTTCAATCGCTCCCGAGTTGTGGCTAACGATGCCGTCCGCCAGCCAGCAGGCATTTCCGGGGACGGTCAGGTCGAAGACCTCTTCCTCCCCCTCCTCCTCGACGGACACCACCCGATCCCAGAACAGATCGTCGGAGGCCAGTTCGTCCAGCCAGGGATCGTCAAGGATCTCGGCATAACTCGACAGGGTCTGGCGCGACGGAGCAAAGCCGAAATGGGCGTTGCCACCGTACGCAGTGCCCCGGGAGGCCGCCATGTGGCGATGGCTGACCCCCTGTTGCCACATCCGTTGGCGAACATGGTCGAAGACTTCCTGCGGCAGCGTGTCCGTGTTGGTTCCGCCGCCGGAACGCTCCAGGGAGCTGAGCATCCGGCGGGCGATCCCTTCCTGCTCGCCCACGGCGCCGATCTCGCGCAGGAACGTCTGCTGTTGCTCGCCCCCCGAGATGTCTACCGTAAACCATCCCTCACTGTTCGCGGCCACCACATGGCGTATCCGGGCCACGATACCGAATCGCAGCAGCAGTGCCGCAACATCCTGTGCCAGACGTTCGCTGGCGGTGGAAAAATAGATGCGATGGCGTCCGCTGCTGGCGGTCGTGATGCTGCCGTCGGTCGCCCACAGATGGCGCAGGAACAGCGCCAGCGGTTCCCGGGGTTGCCGGTAGATCCCTTCGGGAACGTGTTTCTCGCGGGAACGCTGGCCGAAGACGCCGAGCCCCTTCAGCCATGCGCCCACCCCTGCCGGGTGCCAGCGATTGCCGTTGCCGCGAATCACCAGTTGGTGCCACTTTCCGCGACCCGGGTATCGCATGACCTCCGAGCCCATGGCGCGCGCCGCGGCAGCCACGGTTTCACTGTTGTGTTCGCTCGCGGTGGTGTAACGCAGGGGCTGCCCCTTGACGTAACTGCCATCGCCCAGGAGGTGGGCCAGAAGAATCAGCTCATGTTCCGGCCAGGCCCCGGCGTCTACCGGCTCGGGGATCCGCCGTGCCATCGCCAGACGGTCGCCCGGGGCCAGTTCCCGAACCTGCTTCCAGTCGTACAGCGCCCGCAGACGATGGTCCGGGGTGCAGCGGATACTGCGACCACTGGCCAGACGCACCCGCACGACGGGGCGGGTCCCGACCGACCAGACCAGGTCGGTATGGGCCGGTTCCATCCGGCTGCCGGAACCCACCGAGACCACCGCCGGCGTCGCACCCACCAGGTCCCGAATCGGAACATGGCGGCCATCCGCAAGTACGACCCGGGTATCTCCGGTCACGCATTCGCGCAGGTCCGACATCACCGGGCGCTTGTTCGGGCGCTGTTCCAGCGAACGGTTGAGCTGTGACAGCGCGATCACCGGGACCTCCAGCTCCTTGGCCAGGGCCTTGAGCGAGCGCGAGATCTCGGAGATCTCGTGGGCGCGGTTATCCCCGGAGCCCGGGTACTGCATCAGCTGGAGGTAGTCGACCACGATGAGCTTGAGGCCCTTGTGCTCGCGCATCAGGCGCCGCGCACGGGCGCGCAGCTCGGTGGGCGTCAGCGCCGGGGTGTCGTCGACGAACAGCGGCGCCCCGGAGAGCATCTGCACGGCGCTGGTCAGGCGCGGCCAGTCGCCGTCGTCCAGGCGCCCGGAACGCAGCTTCTGCTGGTTGATCCGGCCCATGGAGGACAGCAGGCGCATCGCGATCTGCTCGCCCGGCATCTCCATGGAGAAGATCGCCACCGGTTCCTGATTCTTCATCGCCACATATTCGGCGATGTTCATCGCGAAACTGGTCTTGCCCATCGACGGGCGTCCCGCAACGATCACCAGATCGGAAGGATTGAGCCCCGAGGTGAGCTCGTCCAGGTCCTGATAACCGGTCGCGATGCCGGTGATCGGGCTGGTGCTCTCGTAGAGGAACTCGATCTGCTCGACCGCGGACGCCAGCAGGGGCTTCATCCCGCGAAAGCCCTGGGCCCCGCGCGCGCCCAGCTCGGCAATGCGGAACACCTTCTGTTCCGCCTCGTCCAGCAGCTGCTTGGAATCGCGCCCCTCGGGCACGAATGCCGAATCGGCGATCTCGGTGCCAACCGTGATCAGCGAGCGCAGAATGGAGCGTTCGCGGACGATGTCCGCATAGGCCACGATGTTCGCGGCCGAAGGGGTGTCACTGGCGAGCTGGCCAAGATAGGCCATGCCGCCGGCGGCTTCCAGTTCGGCGGTGCGTTCCAGCTGTTCGGAAACCGTCACCACGTCGAACGGAGCATTGCGCTCCGCCAGCTGCCCGATCGCCCGGTACAGCACGCGGTGGTCATGGCGATAAAAGTCGTCCGCGGTAATGCGGTCAGCGACCCGGTCCCAGGCCCCGTTGTCGAGCATCAGACCGCCGAGGACGGACTGTTCCGCCTCCTCGGAATGCGGCGGGACGCGCGGCATGTCGGTCATCGCCATGCCGTGCCCCCGCCGCCATCATGCGGGCCCGCGGCGGCAGCGGCCCGCCCGGCGGTCCGCCCGTCCGCCATCGGGAGCCTCACTCCTCGGGGGTGACGGTGACGCGGATCTCCGCGTCGACACCCGAGTACAGGTGAACGCCCACCTCGAACTCGCCGGTCGCCCGCAGCGGCCCCTCGGGCATGCGCACTTCCTTTTTCTCCACTTCCACACCCTTCGCGGTCAGCGCGTCGGCGATGTCGGCCGGGCTCACCGAACCGAACAGCTTGCCTTCGGCGCCGACCTTGGCCCGGATCTCCAGATCCATGCCGTCGAGCTTTTCGCGACGGGCTTCGGCGGCCGCCACGGCCTCGGCCGCGGCCTTTTCCAGCTCGGCACGGCGCGCCTCGAACTCGGCGATGTTCTCCGCGGTGGCGAAGGCCGCCTTGCCCTGCGGCAGGAGGTAGTTGCGCGCAAAACCGGGGCGCACGCGGACACGATCGCCCAGCCCGCCCAGGTTGTCGATCTTTTCCAGCAGAATGACTTCCATCTTGGTCTTCCCGTCAACGATTGAACCAGCGACCCGAGGTCGGGCCGTATTCTACACCGTGTGCCGCGCCGGCCGAACCGCGCGCGTCACACGCTCAGGATTCCGGGGGATCGTCGCCGGCATCGCGCTCGCGACCGATCCCCATGCGCCGGCGGATATCCGCCCACGCGTCGATGACCCCGATGGTGGCCAGCAGCAGGAACATCTGCGGCAACGCCAGGGCCATCAAAATGTACATGCCCACCAGCCAGAACACGCTCATGCCCTGGCCATGCGTCAGCGCATGCATCAGGGCGATCCCCTGGAGGAAGAACAGCACCCCCAGGATGAACGCCAGCTCCATCGCCAGCGGCGACGGCACCAGCTGCCCCACCGCGAGCAGCACAACCGCGGCGGCGCTGACGCCCGGCCCCAGCTGCAGGGCGCGGAATTCCGCGCCGAAGGCCCCGGGGTTGTACAGCGCCGCCTGCCAGTAGCGGGCGATCAGCATCGCCAGGGTCACGCTCAGCAGCACGATGCCGGCCAGCAGCCCGGCCAGGTAGGGCGCAAGGTCGGCCAGCACCGCCTCGAGCTCTTCGCGCGCGGCCGCCTCGCCGGTCTCCACCAGCGGCGCCAGCAACTCCATGCCGGCCCGCACCCAGAAGGCCTCGGCATCCGGCACCAGGGCGTGCATCAGCAACACCCCGGCACCGGCAACCAGCGCCCCGGCCTTGAGGGTGATGCGCCAGGACACCGTGCGCCGCAACAGCTCGGCCAGCAGGGCCACCGGAAGCCACTGGATGACACCGGCCAGCAGCACCGCCGGTCCCGGTGTTCCGGGGCTCAGACCCCACAGGGCCGCGCCCAGCAGGGCGGAGGCGATCGCGAGGACGACCAGGGCCTGAGTCAGCCCCAGGCGCAGCCCGACCAGGGCCACCAGGGCACTGCTGACGATGGATACCGGCGGCAGGAACAGCCCGGCAATACCAAAGCCGGCGACCGCACCCACGGCGCGGCCCCGGCTCTTCATCGCGAATTCGGCGAGGATCTGCATGACCGTTGCACTCCGCCCGGCGGGCGGCGATCAGGCAGCGTTCAGGCGCCGATCAATGCGTATCGCTGTACGGAAGCAGCGCGAGAAAACGCGCGCGCTTGACCGCCGTGGACAGCTGACGCTGGTACTTGGCGCTGGTGCCGGTGACGCGGCTGGGCACGATCTTGCCGGTCTCGGTGATGTAATTCTTCAGCAGGTTCAGGTCCTTGTAATCGATGTACTCGATACCTTCGGCGGTGAACCGGCAGAACTTGCGACGACGCGGGAAACGGGCCATGTCCGATCTCCTTCAGTAAACGGGGGTGGGGTTCGGGATCACTCGTCGGCGGGGGCTTCGGCCGACTCGTCCGCGGAGGCGTCCTCGCGGCGGCGGCTGCCCTTGCCTTCTTCTTCCTCGCGGCCCTTGGCCAGCGGGGACGCTTCGGTGATCGCACGATCCATGCGGATGGACAGGTGACGCAGCACCGCATCGTTGAAGCGGAAGGCGCTGTCGAGCTCTTCCATCGCGGCCTCGTCGGCCTCGATGTTCATCAGCACGTAGTGGGCCTTGACCAGCTTCTGGATGGGGTAGGCGAGCTGCCGGCGGCCCCAGTCCTCCAGACGGTGGACCGTGCCGCTGTGGCCTTCCACCAGACCCTTGTAGCGCTCGATCATCGCCGGGACCTGCTCGCTCTGGTCGGGATGGACCAGAAACACGACTTCATAGTGACGCATATCCAACTCCTTGCGGGTAACAGCCTCCCGGTGCGCCGGTGAGGCAAGGAACCGCCCGAACGACGGGCGGAAAGGCGCAATACGTTAACCGATGTTGCCCGCGGTCACAACACGGCGCTGGCGCCGGACTTCGAACAGCGACACGCCGGTGGCGACCGAAACGTTCAGGCTCTCCACGGTGCCGGCCATGGGTATGTGCGCCAGATGATCGCAGGCCTCGCGGGTCAGGCGTCGCAGGCCCTCGCCCTCGGCGCCCATGACGATCGCGGTGGGCGGGCGCAGATCGACGTCATACAGGACCTCCTGCGCCTCGCCGTCCAGCCCCGTGGCCCACATGCCGGACTCCTTCAGCGCGGCGAGGGTGCGGGCGAGATTGCCCACGCTCACCACCGGCACGGTCTCCGCCGCGCCGGAGGCCACCTTGATCGCCGCCGGGGTCAATGGAGCACTGTGGTGGCGCGGGACGACCAGGGCCCCGGCGCCTGCGGCGTCCGCCGTGCGCAGGCAGGCGCCGAGGTTGTGCGGATCGGTGACGCCATCCAGCACCAGCACCAGATCCAGGCCGGCCTCCACGCGTTGGCGCAGCTCGCGCTCGTCCACCACCGGGCGGGGCGTACAGTGCACGATCACGCCCTGGTGCTGAAATCCGGGGTGCTGCTGGTCCAGGCGCTCGCGGGCCACCCGCTCCACCGCCACTCCCCGCGTACCGGCGCGCTCCAGGATGCGCTGCAGGGATGCATCCACCTCGCCGCGCGCGAGCTGCAGGCTCTTGATCCGCTCCGGAGCACGCTCGAGCAGCGATGCCACCGCATGGATCCCGCCGAAGGCCTCGCCCCGGGAGCGCCCCTTTCCGCCGCTACGGCTCATCCCGCACGTCCCCGCATTTTCGGTCGCGGTACGGACAGAACGCCCGCAACGGCACCCGCAACGTCGGACATCCGTGCATCGATCAGGAAGAAGATGTCGGGCGCCGGCGACGGCTCCGACGCCGTCCCGGCTTGTCCCCGGTTTCGCCGTCTCCGGAGCCGCCCGGGCCGGAGGCATCCGCGTCAGGGATGGTGTTGCCATCCTTGTCCGGAACGGCCTCGGGCTCCGGAAGCCGCTCGTTGCCCGGCTCCGGAGCATCTGCGGGGTCCTCTTCGGAGGCAGCACCCCCGCCGGGCCCGTCGGCACCCTGCGCGGCGGCGTCACCCTCCTCCGCGGAAGGCTTGCTGCGCCGACGGCCGCGCCGCCGGCCCTTCTTCTTCGGTGCGTCGTCACCGGCGGGCTCCGGCGCCGATTCCGGGGCCGATTCTGCCGCTGCGTGTTCGCCTTCGCTGTCGGCGGGTGCGGAATCGTCGGACACCGGGCCCGCATCCGGGCCAGCAGCCGGGCCCCCGCCCGTCTCCGCATCGCCTCCTCTGGCGCGACGCTTGCGACGGGCGTTGTCGCGGGCGCTGCCACGCTTCTTCCCGCCGGCACCGGGACCTCCGCCCGGGCCCTTGCGACCGGCCGGGCGCCCGGCCGGTGCAGCCTTCTCCGCGGGCTTCGACTCACCGGCCAGGGCCAGATCGATCTTGCGGTCATCCAGACTCACCCGCACCAGCTGTACCTGGAGCTCGTCACCGATGCGGAACACGCGGCCGGCGCGCTCGCCCGTGAGGGTGTGGCGCTTGGGATCGAAGTGGTAGAAGTCGTTGTCGAGGCTGGAGACATGCACCAGGCCCTCGATGTACACCCCCTGGATCTCCACGAACAGGCCGAACCCGGTCACGCCCGAGACGATGCCGGTAAACACATCCCCGACCTTGTCCTGCATGTACTCGGCCTTCAGCCAGGCCTCGACGTCCCGGGTGGCGTCTTCGGCGCGGCGTTCGGCCATCGAGCAGTGCTCGCCGAGGCCCTCCATGCGCTGATGGGTATAGGGGAAGCCCTTGTTGCTGCCGTTGCGCAGCACGTGGCGAATGCCCCGATGGACCAGCAGGTCCGGATAGCGCCGGATCGGCGAGGTGAAATGCGCGTAGTCATCCAGCGCCAGGCCGAAATGCCCGCCGAGGTCGGGTGAATAGACCGCCTGCGACAGCGAACGCAGCAGGACCGTCTGGATCAGTTTCTGGTCCGTGCGCTGCTTCGCCGCCTTGAGGACCTCGGTGTAGTCCCGCGGGGTCGGCTCGTCGCCTCCGCCCAGGGACAGACCCGCGCCATTGAGGAATTCACGCAGCTCCTCGACCTTCTCTGTGGGCGGCTGATCGTGGTTGCGATAAAGCGCCGGGACCTTGTGCTTCTTGAGGAAGCGCGCCGCGGCCACGTTGGCCATGATCATGCATTCCTCGACCAGGCGGTGGGCATCGGTGCGCTCCACCGGCACGATGCGCTCGATCTTGCGGTCCTCGCCGAACACGATCTGTGTCTCGGTGGAATCGAAATCGATCGCACCACGGCGGTTGCGCGCCGCGTGCAGCGCCTTGAACACCCGGTGCAGTTCCTCCACGTGCGGCAGCACCTGCGCGTTCTGCTCGCGCAGGCCCTCATCGCCCGCGAGCATTGCGGCCACATCGTCATAGATCAGCCGGGCATGCGAGCGAATCACGCCCTCGTGGAACCGGTAGCTCTTCAGCGCCCCGCGGGCACCGATCTCCATCTCGCAGACCATGCTCAGGCGGTCGACGTCCGGATTCAGCGAGCACAGCCCGTTGGACAGCGCCTCGGGCAGCATCGGGATCACCTGCTCGGGGAAATACGCCGAGGTCGCGCGATTGACCGCCTCGCGATCCAGCGCGGAATCCGGCTCGACGTAGTGCGACACATCGGCGATCGCGACCCACAGCCGCCAGCCCTTGCCTTCGGGCTCGCAATACAGGGCATCGTCAAAGTCCCGCGCATCGCTGCCGTCGATGGTCACGAACGGCTTGTCGCGCAGATCCAGCCGCCCCTTCTTCGCCTTTTCCGGTACCGAATCACCCAGCTTGTCCGCCGCTTCGGTGACCTCGTCCGGCCATTCGAACGGCAGACCCTGGGCACGGATCGCGATGTCGATCTCCATCCCCGGTGCCATGTGCTCGCCCAGGACCTCCACCACGTCACCGCGCAGACGCGACTTGCGCGAAGCCATCTCGCGGATGCGCACGACCACGATCTGGTCGTCCTGCGCCTCGCCCAGACCGTCCGGCGGTACCAGGATCTCGTGGGTGATGCGCTTGTTGTCCGGGGTCAGCAGGCCCACGCCGTCCTCGATGCGCAGACGCCCGACCACCTGGGTGGTGTTGCGCTCCAGCACCTCGACGATGCCGCCCTCACGACGCCCGCGCCGGTCCACGCCCATGACGCGCGCCACCGCGCGGTCCCCGTGGAACACCCCCCGCATCTGCTTCGGCGACAGGAACAGGTCGTCATCCTGCTCGTCCGGCACCAGGAAACCAAAGCCGTCGGGATGGCCGATCACGCGCCCGCGGATCAGGTCTTCCTGATTGACCGGGAGGTAGGCACCCCGACGGTTGCACAGCGCCTGACCGTCACGCTCCATCGCCTTGAGCCGCCGCCTCAGGGCCTCCAGCCGTTCCTCGTCCTCGATGCCGAGACGCCCGGCGATTTCCTCGAAGGACAGCGGGTTCCCCTCGAGCTGCAGCAGGTCGAGGATGTACTCGCGGCTGGGGATGGGGTTGTCGTACTTCTGCGCCTCGCGTTCGAGGTTGGGGTCGACCTGCGGCTTGCTGCGTTTTCCTGGCATTCAGTGAACTCTTTCTTCTGGTGTTGTGCCGCGCACCCGAGGTGCCCGCGGCAGTGACAGGCCGGAGCCGGCCCGGTGCCCATTATGGCCCCGATGCGGCGCGGGCGCATTTCTTTCATCTGCGGAGCTCGCAGGGTTTGACAGATCCGCCAGCGCGGATTACCTTACGCGTTCCTGAAGCGCAGGCCCCCTCACAGGGCCGACCTCAAGTGCCGAGGTGGCGGAAATGGTAGACGCGCTAGCTTCAGGTGCTAGTGGGGGTAACCCCGTGGAGGTTCAAGTCCTCTCCTCGGCACCATTTTTATTCGCTTCCCGCTTCGTGCCCGAAGCAATCCTCAGATCCCGCGTCCGCAATCGCTCGCATGGCAATGGCCTGCGGGGCGTCTTTGCATGTGCGGTCGCCACCCGGCCCGCAACCGGACCGGACGGCCACCCCCGTCAGCCCCGGAACGGGTCGCGCATCACCAGCGTCTCGTCACGGTCCGGTCCGGTGGAAATCATGTCGATCGGAACACCCACCACCTCGGACAGGCGCTCCAGGTAGGCGCGCGCATTGGCGGGAAGCTGCGCATACTCCCGCACCCCGACAGTGGATTCCTGCCAGCCCGGCATCTCCTCGTAGACCGGCGTACACGAATCGTAGGCCTCCGCCCCCGCGGGCGGGATCTCCACGCGACGGCCGTCAACGTCGTAACCGGTGCAGATCTGGACCGTCTCCAGACCGTCGAGCACGTCCAGCTTGGTCATGCACAGACCACTGATGCTGTTCACCGCGACCGCGCGCCGCAGCGCCACCGCATCGAACCACCCGCAGCGGCGCGCACGCCCGGTGGTGGAACCGAATTCGTTGCCGCGGCGCGCGAGGTGTTCCCCCATGTTGTCGAACAGCTCGGTGGGAAAGGGTCCGGCCCCGACCCGCGTGGTGTATGCCTTGGTGATCCCCAGCACATAATCCAGATCGCGCGGGCCCACCCCCGAACCGGTGGAGGCGCCGCCGGCGGTCGTGCTGGAGGAGGTCACGAACGGATAGGTCCCGTGATCGATGTCCAGCAGCGTACCCTGTGCCCCCTCGAACATCACGTCGCGGCCCGCCGCACGCAGTTCGTGCAGACGGCCGGCGACGTCGGTCACCATCGGCTTGAGGCGCTCGGCATGCTCGAGGCACTGCTCCAGCACCTGCTGATGATCCACCGTCGCAGCCCCGAAATAATGTTTCAGGGCAAAGTTGTGGTAATCCATCACCTCGCCGAGCTTGGCCGCCAGACGCTCGCGATGGAACAGGTCATCCAGGCGCAGTCCGCGCCGCGCGACCTTGTCCTCGTAGGCGGGACCGATGCCGCGGCCCGTGGTACCGATGGCCGCCTTGCCGCGCGCCTTCTCGCGCGCATGATCCAGCGCCACGTGGTATGGCAGGATCAGCTGGCAGGAGTCCGACAGCCGCAGGCGATCGGTCACCGGCACGCCGCGGGCCTCGAGCTCGTCCATCTCCTTGAGCAGGGCTTCCGGCGACAGCACCACGCCGTTGCCGATCATGCACTCCACCCCTTCACGCAGGATGCCCGAGGGGATCAGGTGCAGCACCGTCTTCTCGCCATCGATCACCAGCGTGTGGCCGGCGTTGTGCCCGCCCTGGAAGCGCACTACCGCCGCGGCATCCTCGGTCAGTCGGTCGACGATCTTGCCCTTGCCCTCGTCACCCCACTGACTGCCCAGTACGACTACGAAACGTCCCATCAGTGCTCCACCACCGTCCATTGTTCATTGCGGTACTCCAGGCGCGCGACCCCATCCGCCACCGGTGTCTCGCCGCGCAGCTCGCGGACCACCCGCACGCCGCGCCCGCGCAGCTCGCGCACCGCGGCCTCGAGCTCCGGATCGGTTCCGGCGGGCGCGAGCACGCATTCACGCGGCCGCGCCGGATCGCCGCCGGCGTCGCCGTGCCGGACCAGCTCGCGCAGGTCGGTACTGAAACCGGTGGCCGAGCGCGCCCGCCCGAAAACGCGGCCGATCTCGTTGTAGCGCCCGCCCCGGGCGATGGCCTGTCCCGACCCGGGGATAAAGGCAGCGAAGACCAGACCGGTGTGATAGGCATAGCCACGCAACTCCGCAACGTCCACGTGCAGATCCACGTCGGTATCCAGCGCCTGCAGCGCATCCACCACCGCCGCAAGGTGATCCAGGGCCGCATGCACCTCTGCGGGCGCCCTGCCCAGCGCGGCGCGCGCGCTCGCCAGGACCTCGGGTCCGCCATTGAGATCCGGCAGGGCACGCAGGGCGTCGGCCAGATCGGGGTCGAGGCCCGCCTCACGCCATTGCGCCAGGGTCTGTTCGATTTCGGGGATGCTCTTGCGCTGCAGCTGATCGAAGAAGGCGCGCTCCTGCTCCGGCTCCAGACGCGCGGCCCGGGCAAGACTGCGGAAGATCCCGACGTGCCCCAGATCCATGCTCGGGCGGCGCACACCGCAGACCTCCAGGGTGGCCAGCATCAGACGGATGATCTCGACATCGGAATCCAGACCGTCGTGTCCGAAAAGCTCGGCCCCGGCCTGCAGCGGACTGCGAGACCCCGACCATTCGTCGGCACGCGCACGCAGCGTCGTGCCGACATAGCACAGCCGGTTGGCCCCCTCCACATGCTGGCGGTGGGCGTCGATGCGCGCGACCTGCGGCGTCAGATCCGCACGCACACCCATCAAACGACCGGTCAGCTGATCGGTCAGCTTGAACGTCTGCAGATCCAGCTCGTGGCCGGCACCGGTCAGCAACGACTCCAGGTATTCCGCCAGCGGCGGCATCACATGGTCGTAGCCCCAGACATCGAAATGGTCGAGCACACGCCGCCGCAGGCCCTCCAGGCGCCGTGCCGAATCCGGCAGCGCCTCTTCGAGTCCGTCCGGCAGCAGCCAGCGATTGATTTCCGTCATGTCATCCTTGCCTGCACGGCCTGACCCGTCCGCAGGCGGGCTGGCCAGAAGAAGGGCCCGCGGTGCGGGCCCGGCTTGTGGTTGGCAGAGCCTGTCCGCACCGGCCCCGCAGCGGGGCCGGCCGCACGATCACTCGGCGGGCTGCGGCAGCTGCGGGGCCCGG
Source organism: Thioalkalivibrio sp. ALE19 (assembly GCF_000428605.1). Taxonomy (NCBI): domain Bacteria; kingdom Pseudomonadati; phylum Pseudomonadota; class Gammaproteobacteria; order Chromatiales; family Ectothiorhodospiraceae; genus Thioalkalivibrio; species Thioalkalivibrio sp. ALE19. Next base: position 29,115 of record NZ_AUAG01000008.1, on the reverse strand, counting down.
GACGGACGCTCGCCGCCCGGAGCGTTGAAGAACTGGAAGAACTCCGAGTTCGGTTCCAGCACGAACGTGCTGTTCTCGCCCTGCAGGCTGTTGCGGTAGGCGATCAGGCTGCGATAGAAGCGGAAGAACTCTTCATCTTCGCCGAAGGAGGTACCCAGGATCTCGGTGGCCCGGGCATCGCCCGCCCCGCGGATCTCCTCGGAGTCACGGTACGCGTTCGCCAGGATCACCGTGCGATCGCGGTCGGCACGCGAACGAATCCGCTCGGCCTCCTCCTGCCCCCGGGCGCGGAAGTCCTGCGCCACACGTTCGCGCTCGGCCCGCATCCGGTCGAACACCGACTCGGACACCTCGTCCGGCAGGTCCATGCGACGGATGCGCACATCCACCAGATCGACCCCCAGCTCCAGCGCCGTCTCCAGGGCGGCCTGGCGCACCGCGCCCATGATAGTCAGGCGCTCGCCGGCAACCACGTCCTGCAGCTCGTAGCGGGCGAATTCGTTACGCATCCCGTCCCGCAGGATCTGCGACAGGCGTTCCTCGGCCAGTCGCTCGTCACCACGGGTCGCGCGGTAGAACTGACCGACATCGTTGATCCGCCACTTGGCGTAGAAATCCACGATGATGTTCTTCGCCTCGCTGGTCAGGAACCGGTCCGGCGGGATGTTCAGGGTCATGATCCGGGCATCGAACTTCTCGACGTTCTGGATCAGCGGGAACTTGAAATGCAGCCCCGGCTCCTGGTCCACCTCGCGCAGTTCCCCCAGGGCGAACTTGATCACGCGCTCGCGCTCGTCAACGGTGTAGGTCGACAGGGCCACGACGATCCCGATGACCACCACGGCAATTCCGGCAATACGCAGCATCAGCGAACCTCCCGCGAGCGCAGGCTCTCGGTATCACGGGTCATGGAACCACTTCCGGTGGTTCCGGAGGCACCCCCGAGGGCGCCGCGTCCGGTATCCAGCGGACGCGGCGTCGGCGCATCACCCGAATTGCGGGTGCCCGGCTGACCGGAGAACATCTCGCCCAGCGGCAGCATCATCAGATTGCCGCTGGCGCCCACGTCCAGCATCAGCTTGCGCGAATCCTGGAGCACGGCTTCCACCGCCTCGAGATAGAGGCGATCACGCGTGACCTCGGGGGCCTGCTGGTACTCGGCCAGCAACTGATCGAAACGGGACGCATCACCTTCCGCCCGGGCCACGACCTGATCGCGATAGCCCTCGGCTTCCTCGATGATACGGGCCGCCTGACCGCGCGCCCGCGGGATCACGCCGTTGGCGTAGGCCTCGGCCTCGTTGCGGAAGCGGACCTCGTCCTCGCGTGCACGGATGGCATCGGCAAAGGCTTCCTGCACCGCCTCCGGCGGCTGGGCCTGCTGCATGGAGACCGCGGTCACCACGATCCCGGCGCCGTAGGCATCAAGGTTCTCCTGCATCACCGTGCGGGTGGACTGGGCGATCTCGCCGCGGCCCTCGCCGAGGATGAATTCAAGATTGCCCTTGCCGACCCGTTCACGGATGGCCGACTCCATGACCTGATGCACGGTGGCATCCGGGTTGCGGACATTGAACAGGAAATCGACCAGGTCGAGGATGCGGTACTGCACCGCGATGTCGACATCGATGATGTTCTCGTCGCCGGTGAGCATCAGCGCGCGGCTCTCGATGGTCCGCACGTTGTCCACGTTCTCGATCTCGATCCGCTCGATGGGATACGGCAGGTGCCAGCCCGGCCCCGGACTCTTGACCTCCTGGAACGCGCCGAAGCGCAGCACCACGCCGCGCTCGCCTTCGGAGACGATGTGGAAGCCGGAGGCGATCCAGACCACCAGGGCGATGATCAGGCCGAGGCTGATCAGCGCCTGGGAGCCGCGCCCCATGCCGCCGCCGCCCAGGCCGCTTCCGCCCTGGTTGCCGCCACCAAAGATGCCGCTGAGCTGCCGCGACAGCTTGCGCAGCATCTCCTCCAGATCCGGCGGCTGCTGGCCGCCTCCGCCACCGCCGCTGCCGCCGCGGTTACCGCCTCCCCCGCTCCAGGGGTCGCGGTTGTTGTTTCCCGGTTCGTTCCAGGGCATGAATCAGGGACTCCGTCGATCGCTCGGGATGTGCCGAGAAGGCACAGGGAGCGGACATTCTAGGGGGGCACCCGGGGGCGGGCAAGCGCACCCCTGCGGGAGTCAGGTTGAGGGAAGGGCGATCCGCGGACGATCGCGGGCCCCGCGGGGCCCGCGACTCGCCGGGGCGGACGGGTCAGGCCGCGTCGCGCCGCCCGGAAGGAGAGGCTTCTCCGACGCCGGCCGCTTCCCAGGCGCCCATTCCGCCGACCACGTTCATCACGTGGCGATAGCCCAGGCGCTGCAGGATGGAAGCCGCGACCGTCGAACGATAACCGCTGCCGCAGACCACGGCCACCGGCTCTTCCGGATCGACACCCGGGACGCCCTCACGGGTCTCCGCCACGGGGCGATGCACCGCCGCGTCGACGTGCCCCGCGGCGTACTCGGCCGGGGTACGCACGTCCACCAGTCGGGCCTCGCCGCGTGCCACGCGGTCCGCGGCTCCGCGGGCATCGACCTGGGCCAGGGTATCCAGCGGCAGGCCGGCGCCCGCCCAGGCGGCCATGCCGCCGCGCACGTAGCCGTCGATGTAGTCGCGCCCGGTGCGGACCATGCTGCGCACGGCCTGCTCGATCACTGCGGGGTCACCGCTGCCGTCGATCAGGATCACCGGGTGGTCATCCGGCGTGACCCAGCCCGCCCAGTTGGCGAACGGGCCGCGGATGCCGATGCCCAGAGCCCCCGGCACGTGGCCGCCCCCGAACGCCAGCGGATCGCGCAGGTCGATCACCGTGACCTCGCCGGCTTCCACGCGCCGCGCCACCTCGTCGGGTTCGATGGACTGCATGCCCGGCAGCGGGATGACGTCCTTCGGGCCCTCGGAGTTGATGCCCTTGTTGCGCGGATAGAAATCCGGGATCTCCGGCAGTCCGTGCAGCAGCTTCTCCACGAAGGCGTCCTCGCTCAGCGACGGATCCAGATAGGGGTTGGTCGCCCGCTCGTAACCCAGGGTGGAGACGGGACGCCCGGCCATGCCCGCGCCGCAGGCGGAACCGGCCCCGTGCCCCGGGTGGACCTCCACGCCGTCGGGCAGGTCGGCCAGCTTGTCGCGCACACTGGCGAACATCTGCCGCGCCAGCGCGCGCTTGGCCTCCTCGCCCAGCAGGTCGGGCCGGCCCAGCGAGCCGACGAACAGGAAGTCGCCGGTGATCAGTGCGATCGGCTCATCACGCGACCGTGCCCCGTCGAACACCACGAACATCAGATGTTCCGGCGTATGCCCGGGAGTGTGACGGACCTCGATGCGCACGTTGCCAATGTCGATGCGGTCCCCTTCGTGCAGATCCTCGTGCGGGAACTGCACCCGGAAATGCTCGCCGGCGTCGTGACCGGAGACCATCAGCCGCGCCCCGGTCTTGTCCGCCAGCTCGCGGGCGCCCGAAGCAAAGTCGGCGTGGATGTGGGTATCCATCACGTACGCGATGCGATAGCCATGGTCCCGCGCATAGTCCAGGTAGACATCCACGTCGCGCTGCGGGTCGATCACGGCGATCTCGCCGCTGCCCTGGCAGCCGACCACGAAGGAATGCTGTGACAGTCCGGGATCCACGAAACGTTCAAAGATCATCGTTCTACCTCCTTTCCCTGCAGCCATTGCAGGCGTTGCCCATTTCTTGACTAATTTGGTCAGTTATTAGGGCAAAAGTTCCCTGAAGGAGGTTCTGATAGAAAACGTAAATAATACTCCCCGTGCCGCGTGGCTGCCCGGGAACCCGTCAGGGGGCGCGATCAGGCACCGGAGCCCGGTGCCGACTCGCGCGCGCCGGAGGCTTGCGCGCCCTCGGCGTCCTCGGGTTCCTCGCCCGGCCCCAGGAAGGCCGTTTCCGGATCCAGCCCCGCCTCGCGGAACAGGTCTTGAAAGCGCCGCTCCGGCAGCTGCACCCGCAGGCGGATCGCACCCTCATCACCGGTCTGCTCGGCCTCCACGGCGTTCTCGTCGTACAGCCGACCGCGCAGCCGCCCGGCGGACGGCGGCACCTCGACCCAGCCACGGCGCATGGATTCGGTGAAGGACTCGGCCAGGCGCTGGTACAGCCGCTCCACCCCTTCGCCGGTTTGCGCCGACAGCCAGAAGGCCTCCTCGCCCTCGCCACCGGCAAAGCGCTCCGCCGCCGCGTCGTCGCGCTCCGGCAGGGTGTCGATCTTGTTGTAGATCCGCCAGCAGGGCACGTCCTCGGCGCCGATCTCCGCGAGCACGTCCTCCACCTGGGCGATGTGCCGCTCGCGCTCCGGATCGGCGGCATCGATCACGTGCAGAAGCAGCGCCGCCTCGCGGGTCTCGGTCAGGGTCGCCTTGAAGGCCGCCACCAGTTCGTGCGGCAGGTCGCGCACGAACCCGACGGTGTCCGCGAGGATCACCGACTGGTGCGGCGCCAGATCCAGCCGGCGCAGGGTCGGATCCAGGGTCGCGAACAGCTGGTCGGCCTGGTAAACGTCGGAATCGGTGAGGCGGTTGAACAGGGTCGACTTGCCGGCATTGGTGTAGCCCACCAGCGAGACGGTCGGCACCTCGTTGCGCAGGCGCGCCTGGCGCCCCTGCTCGCGCGTGCGCTCGACCTTTTCCAGTCGCCGCTCGATATGCTTGATGCGCGCCGCCAGCAGCCGGCGGTCGGTCTCCAGCTGGGTCTCGCCGGGACCGCGCAGGCCGATCCCGCCCTTCTGCCGTTCCAGGTGGGTCCAGCCACGCACCAGCCGGGTGGACATGTGACGCAGCTGCGCCAGCTCCACCTGCAGCTTGCCCTCGTGAGAACGCGCGCGCTGGGCAAAAATGTCGAGGATCAGCCCGGCGCGGTCCAGCACGCGACACTGCAGGTGCTGTTCCAGGTTGCGCTCCTGACTGGGCGACAGCTCGTGGTTGAAGATGACCAGGTCGGCCCCGTGCGCCGCCACCTGATCGCGAATGGCGTCCGCCTTGCCGGACCCCACGAACAGGCGCGAGTCGGGACGGTGCCGCGAGCCGGATTCCACGGCCACCACTTCGGCCCCGGCCGAACGCACCAGCTCCTCGAATTCCTGCAGCTGAACCTCGAGATCGGTCGCACCGCCGATGGCCATGGCCACCAGCACCGCCCGGTCGCCACCGGTCTGCGGACGCTCAAACAACGCGCGACCACCCCCGATTCGGGACCGGGCCACCCCGGAGGTGTACGACGCCCCTATTCATCCGCGGCCTCTCCGCCGCTGGCCGCGGCGCTGTCTTCATCCAGCGGCATGCGCACCTGCCGCGCGGGCACGATGGTGGAGATCGCGTGCTTGTAGACCATCTGCGAAACCGTCGAGCGCAGCAGGACCACGAACTGATCGAACGACTCGATCTGCCCCTGCAGCTTGATGCCGTTCACGAGATAGATCGACACCGGAATCCGGTCGCGGCGCAGCGCGTTGAGAAAGGGTTCCTGCAGCATTTGCCCTTTGGCCATCGGTACATTCCCTGGTTGCATTCGTCGGGGCCCGCGCCGCGGGCCGAAACCTGTAAAAAGAGTAGCATATCGTCAGCGTGATGCCGTCTCGCGCAGGGCCGCCAGGGCCTGCTCCGGGTCGACGGTTTCCGCCGGCAACCGCGCGTGCAGCGGGAAGCGCCGCAGGCCGGTCAGCTGGCGCTTGGCCAGCTGCCGCGTTGCGGCGATCGCCCGGCTGCGGAACGTGGCGAAATCGACCTCGCCGGCCAGCCATTCCCAGCCCTGGCGGTAGCCCACCGCCCGCTGCGAAGGGTGCTCCGAGGTCAGTCCGGGGCGCGCGCGCAGGGCCCGCAGCTCCTCCACGAACCCCGCCTCCAGCATGGCATCGAAGCGTTCGGCAATCCGCGCGCGCAGACGTTCCCGATCTTCCGGCCACAACGCCAGTGCGCACCAGCCCGCCGGCAGCCGCGCCTCGCCCCCCTGCTGGAAGCTCGACAACGGGCGCCCCGTGGCCTCGAACACCTCCAGCGCCCGCAGGATGCGCTGCGGATCGTTGGGATGGATGCGCCCGGCGGCCGCCGGGTCCACCGCCTCCAGGGCCTCGTGCAGGGCCCGGGCGCCTTCCGTCTCCAGCCGGGCGCGCACCGCGGCGCGCACCGCTTCCGGCACCGGCGGCATGGGGTCGATCCCCTCCAGCAGCGCCCGCAGGTACAGCAGGGTCCCGCCCGCCAGCAGCGCCACGCGCCCGCGCGCATGGATCGCGCGGATGCAGGCACGGGCATCCGCGGCGAAGGCCGCCGCGTTATAGGTCTCCTCCGGATCCCGGATGTCCAGCAGGTGATGCGGCACCCGCGCCCGCTCGTGCGCATCCGGCTTGGCGGTACCGATGTCCATGCCGCGGTACACCTGCGCCGAATCCACGGTCACGATCTCGGCGTCCAGCCGCTGCGCGAGCTCCAGCGCCAGCCCGGTCTTGCCGGTGGCGGTGGGCCCGGCGAGCAGGACCACCGGCGGTTGCGGGACGTCCATCAGCGCCCGCGCATGAACAGCCCGTCGAGGGCGGCGTGATCCAGCTCCACCCAGGTCGGCCGGCCATGGTTGCACTGGCCGCTGCGCTCGGTGGCCTCCATGTCGCGCAGCAGCTGATTCATCTCGGGCACGGTCAGCCGGCGCCCCGACCGCACCGAACCGTGACAGGCCATGGTGCTCAGCACCTCGTTGGCCGCCACCTCGGTGCGCTGGCTGTGACCGCTTTCGGCCAGATCCCCCAGCACGTCGCGCAGCAGCGCCGGTGCATCGCGGCCCCGCAGCAGCGCCGGCGCCGCACGCAACCGCAGCCGTTCGCGCCCGCAACGGTCCACTTCGAAGCCCAGCCCGGCCAGCGTATCCGCCTGCTCCTCGGCGCGGTCGGCCTCGGCCGGGGTAACTTCCACCTCCTCCGGCACCAGCAGCGGCTGGGCGGTCACGCGTTCACGCTCCCATTCGCGCTTGAGCCGCTCATAGGTGATGCGCTCGTGTGCGGCATGCATGTCCACCAGCACCAGCCCGCGGGCGTTCTCCGCGAGCACGAAGGTATCCGCGACCTGGCCGATAGCGAATCCCAGCGGGGGCATCTCCGCAGCGTCCGCACCCTCGCCGGGAGCGGTTTCCGCCCCGGGGTAATCCGGTGCCGCACGCTCGCCCACGGCGGTGGAACCGGCGCCTGCCGGCGGCCGGAATGCGGCCCAGGCCGCGGCAAACCCGTCACCCCGCCCGGGATCCGCGCGCCCCCCGGCACGGGATCCGCCCCCGGAGAGCGGAGCGGGGCTCCCGCTACCGCGCGCCGAATGGTCGCCCGGCGGCACTCCGTCAAGCAGCCCCGGCCGCGCATGCGGAGGGGCCTCCGGGCGCGGCGCGCCCGCCGGGGCGGCACCGGCCTCCGCGCCCTGACCGGCCTTCGCCTGCCCCAATGCGGCATGCAGCGCATGGAAGATGAAATCGTGGACCATCCGCGACTCGCGGAAGCGCACCTCCTGCTTGGTCGGATGCGCGTTCACGTCCACCTGCGCCGGATCCAGCTCCAGCTCGAGCACGAACATCGGATGGCGCCCGTGGTAGAGCACGTCCTGATAGGCCTTGCGCACGGCCGCCGTCAGTACCCGATCGCGGATCGCACGGCCGTTGACGAAGAAATACTGCTGGTCGGCCTGAGCCCGGGAACGCGCCGGGGATCCCAGCCAGCCGGACAGCACCAGCCCGGAACGCTGCTCGTCCACCGGGAGCGCATCCGCCAGAAATGCCTCGCCCAGCAGGGCCCGCACGCGCGCCGCGGGGTCACCGGGTGCCGCCGGCAGGTCCAGCGTCACCCGATCGTTGTGCCGCAGCACGAAGGCGACCTCGGGGTGCGCCGCGGCCAGGGTGCGCAGCACGGACTCGCAATGGCCGTACTCGGTGCGTTCGGTGCGCACGAATCGCCGCCGCGCCGGCACGTTGAAGAACAGGTCGCGCACCTCGACCGTCGTGCCCGGCGGATGCGACGCCGGCATCACCTCGCCGAAGACATCGGAACCGTCCCCGGAAAGCTGCCAGGCGTTACGCTCGCCGGGCACCGCCGAGGTCAGGGTCAGGCGCGCCACCGAGGACACCGATGGCAGCGCCTCGCCGCGGAAACCCAGGCTGTGCAGGGCCTCCAGGTCATCCATGCTGCGGATCTTGCTGGTGGCATGGCGCGACAGCGCCAGCGGCAGTTCTTCCCGCGCGATGCCACAGCCGTCGTCGGTCACCCGGATCAGGCGGGTCCCGCCCTGCTCCAGACGCACCTCGATGCGCGAGGCCCCGGCATCCAGCGCGTTTTCGACCAGCTCCTTGACCACCGAGGCCGGTCGCTCGATGACCTCGCCGGCGGCGATCTGGCTGATCAGCTGATTGGAGAGTTTCTGGATGCCCACGTCACGTCCCGGGAAAGCACTGAAACGCAGGGTAAGGAAACACCGGCGAATGTGCACGTGCGTGCTCGCCGAATCCCGTATTCGGACCGGGATTCAACTGCCGCGGGAAGGGACCTCGAGGACCTGACCGGTATAGATGGTGTCACCGTTGACGCCGTTGACCGCGCGCAGCTCGGACAGGGACACGCTGTACTGCTCCGCGATCCCGGACAGGGTCTCGCCGGGGCGAATGATGTGCTGCTCGGTATCCTTGCCGCCATCGGCAATCAGCGTGCCCGGACGCGCGTGGGTGGAGAAGTACGCCCGCAGACCGGTCAGCAGGGCTTCGGCCAGCGACTGCTGATAGCTGGAGCTGCGCAGGCGACGTTCGTCCTGCGGATTGGAAATGAAGCCGGACTCGACCAGGATGGACGGCACATCCGGCGAACGCAGCACGGCGAAATTGGCCCGTTCGACCTTCGGCCGCCGCACCTTGCCGACCCGGTCCAGCTCGTCGATCATCCGCTCGGCTAGGGTGGAACTGGCCTCGAGGCTGCCGCTCTGGGCCAGATCCAGCAGCACGTTGCTGAGGGAATCATCACGGCCGTTCATCGGCACCCCGCCCAGGCGCATGTCGGCCTGATTCTCGCGCTCGGCAAGGAAGCGTGCGGCCTCGCTGGATGCCCCGCCCTCCGACAGCATGTACACCGAGGACCCGTTCACGCTGGGGTCCGGGAAGGCATCCGCGTGGATCGACATGAACACGTCGGCCTCCGCGTCCCGGGCGCGCTTGACGCGCTCGCGCAGGGGCAGGAAATAGTCGCCGGTGCGGATCATCACCGCCTCCATGCCCCATTCATCCTCGACCAGGTCCGCAAGCCGCTGCGACACTTCCAGCGCCACGTCCTTCTCGCGCGTGCCGTTGGGACCGATGGCGCCGGGATCATGCCCGCCGTGGCCGGCATCGATGGCCACGATCACGTCGCGCAGATCCTCCTGCGAGCGACCGCGACGCGGTTCGCGCTCCTCGCCCGCTTCCACCCGCGTGCCCGCCGAGCCGCTGCGCGTCAGGTCCAGCACCAGCCGGTGCGGGGCGCCCTGAGCCGGCATCAGCTGGAAGCTGCGCGGGCTCACGGCCTCGCGCAGATCCAGGACCACGCGCAGATCGGAACCGTTGCGCGGCGCATGGCGCACGCCGTCGATCACCGAACGCGGGTGATCATTGACCTCCAGGCTGGCATCGGTGCTGGCGTTCGTCAGATCCACCACCAGCCGTTCCGGCGACTGCAGGCGAAACACCTCGTACTCGGCCTCGCCCTCCATGTCGAAGACCAGACGCGTGGTTTCTCCGTCCACCGACATGCGCAGGCGCTCGACGCGCGCCCCGGCCGCCGCCGGGAGGGGCAGCGTCGCCAGACCCAGTGCACCCAGGGCGCGCAGGATCTGGCGGCGATTCGGATCGATGTCGGAACGGTGATGGCCCACGCACACACCCCGGCTGGTCAGGGACTCCACTCTCATTGTGGACAGATCCTCTGAAAAAGCAACCCGGAATGTCGCGAATTTTTAGGAAGATACCGAAGTTTCTGCGTGTACCCTCACAACCTGCGACCTCGCTCCCCACATCTCTCCGGGCGCCACCACCCACTACATGTGGTGTGCCGAAAAAACCGCCAGCCCCAGATCTATTCCTGCCCCGGCGCCGCCGCCAGCGCGGCGCGGCCGGCCTCGGCGGCCGGCCCTTCCAGCCACAGCCGGCGTCCGTACTCCGGCCCGTCCGGATGTTCCTCGAGGTGGATGCGCAGATCCGGCTCCGGCAGCCAGCCGCAACCGCGCTCCGGCCACTCGACCAGCCACAGCACCCCGGCCCCGTGCGCCTCGCGCACGCCGAGGTACTCCAGCTCCTCCGGGTCCCCCAGACGGTAGAGATCGAAATGCAGTACCCGCCGGGAATCCAGCTCGTACGGTTCGACCAGGGTATAGGTCGGACTGCGCACCGTCCCCGCGTGCCCCAGGGCCCGCAGCAGGCCGCGCACCCAGGTGGTCTTTCCCGCGCCCAGGTCGCCCTCCAGATAGACCGTGCGCAGCCCCGGCACCGTCGCCAGCGCGGCACCCGCCGCCTCGGTGGCGGCCGCATCCGGCAGCTCCACCGGGGCTCCGTCGAAGACCGCCCGGTCAGAGGCCATCGTCGCCCCCCGAGGCGGCCGGCAGGGCCGCGATCAGATCCCCCGCCAGCATGCCGACAGTGCCCCCCAGTCGCCGCGCCGCGACGCGCCCGGCCGCCGCGTGCCAGCCGGCGCCGGTGCGCGCCGCCACACGCGCACCCGCACCCTGTCCGCGCAACGCCGCGATCACGCCGGTCAGCGCATCCCCACAGCCGGGGGTGGCCATCCCCGGATGGCCGTCGGTGACACAGTCGTACGGTCCGTCATCGGTGTCGGCGATCAGCGTCCCCGCCCCCTTGAGCAGCACGGTGCCGCCAAACCGCACGACCAGCTCCCGCAGTCGCCCCGGTCGGTCGACCTCCACCGCCGCGGCATCCAGGTTCAGCAGACGCCCGGCCTCGCCGGGATGCGGCGTCAGGACCCAGTCGTTGCTGCGTCGCGGGGTCTGCGCCAGCAGGTTGAGGGCATCGGCATCCACCACCAGCGGGCGGCCGGAATCGGCCGCCGCCAGCCACAGCTCACGCCCCCACGGACCCTGATCCAGCCCTGGCCCGATGGCCACCGCGTCCGCCCGCTCCAGCCAGCGCAGCAGCTCCGGGCCTTCGCTCACCCCGCGCACCATGATCTCGGGGCGGTCACTGCACACGAAGGCCGCATGTTCGGGATGCGTCAGCAGGGTCACGCGCCCGGCTCCGGCACGCAGCGCCGCGGTGGCCGCCAGCCGCCCGGCTCCGGCGAACCCGGGAGCCCCGCCGACGATCATCACGTGGCCCGCATCACCCTTGTGGGCCCCGGGCCGCCGCCGCGGCAGACCCGCCCGCCAGTGCCCGGGACCAATGCGCCACGCCGCCGGTGCGAAGCTCTCCGCCAGCGAATGCGGGAGATCGAGTGTGGCCACGCTGACCGTGCCCGCGCAGTCCACCGCAGCCCCGGTATGCAGTCCGGGCTTGTCGGCAATGAACGTCAGGGTGCGCGTGGCCCGCACCGCACCGCCGCGCAAGGCCCCGCTGTCGGTATCCACCCCCGAGGGCGCATCCGCCGCCAGCACCGCCCGCTCGGCACGGTTCAGCCGCTCGATCACCTCGCCGTAGACATCGGTCAGCGGACGCTGCAGACCGATACCGAACAGCGCATCCACCCACACCTCCGCGGTGGCGGGATCGAACGTCTCCAGCGGGTGGATTTCGCCCCCGCTTTCCTCCCACAGACGCCGGGCCCGCTGCCCGTCCGACTCCTCCCGCGCCCGCGAGGACCCCGCGTGCAGCACGACCTCCAGTCCGGCCGCCCGCGCGCGGCGGGCCAGCACGAAACCGTCGCCGCCGTTGTTGCCGGGCCCGCAGAGCACCCCGACGCGGGTCACCTCCGGCCAGTGTTCGCGCAGATGCTCGAGCAGCGCCGCCCCGGCCCGGTCCATCAGCTCGCCCGGCGCCATCCCGGGCAGGGCCATGGCGGTGGCATCCAGCTCGCGCATGCGCGTGGTGTCAAACAGCCGCTCACCGGGCGCGGGGCTGGCCGGGGACGGGGGTGCGGGGGCATCATTCATGTCCGTTCCTCTCCTTGCTGGCCTGTCGATCGTGCCTGAGCATCCCGACCCGCGCCAATGCGCCGAACTTGCCGACCGCATCCGTCGGTGGGGGCGCGAACTCGGCTTCGCGGAACTGCGCATCGGCCCGGCGCGGGTCCCCGAGGCCGATCGCGGGCACCTGGACGCCTGGCTGGAGCGCGGCTCCCACGGCGACATGCAATGGATGGCCGACCGCGCGCCGCTGCGCCGCGACCCCGGCGCGCTGCTGCCCGGGGTGCAGCGCATCGTCAGCGTGCGCATGGATTACTTCCCGCCACGCACCCGCCGTCCGGCTGACCAGCTGGCGGATCCCGAGGGCGCCTATGTCTCGCGCTATGCCCTGGGCCGTGACTACCACAAGCTGCTGCGCAAGCGACTTACCGAACTCGGCCGCCGGATCGAGGCCGAGGCACCGCACGGCTACCGCGCCTTCACCGACAGCGCGCCAGTGCTGGAGAAGGCCCTGGCGCAGCAGGCGGGGCTTGGCTGGATCGGCAAGAACACCAACCTGCTGGCCCGCGGGACCGGCTCGTGGTTCTTCCTCGGTGAACTGTTCACCGATCTGCCGCTGCCGCTCGACCCCGGCCCGGGCGAGGACCACTGCGGGAGCTGTCGCGCCTGCCTGGACGTGTGCCCCACGCAGGCCTTCCGCGGCCCGCACGACCTCGACGCCCGGCGCTGCATCTCCTATCTCACCATCGAGCTGAAAGGCTCGATCCCGGAAGACCTGCGGCCGCTGATCGGCAACCGCATCTACGGCTGTGACGACTGCCAGCTGGTCTGCCCCTGGAACCGCTTCGCCGAGGTCGCGGCCGAACCGGACTTTGTCACCCGCCATGGCCTCGACAGCGCCTCGCTGGTCGAGCTGTTCGCCTGGGACGAGGCGACCTTCCTCGAGCGCACCGCCGGCATGGCGATCCGCCGCATCGGCCACGAACAATGGCTGCGCAACCTGGCCGTGGCGCTCGGCAACGGACCGGCCACCGATCAGGCGCGCGAGGCCCTGGCCGCGCGCGCCGACCACCCGTCACCACTGGTGCGCGAACACGTGGCCTGGGCCCGGGCACGCCTGGACGAACGGGCCGCCGGCCGGCTCGCCGAACCGCCGGCCGTCCCGGTGAAGGCGCTCACTCGCGCGCCGGTGGATCCGGCCGCACGGCCCGCCAGCATCCCCGCCCCGGAGGGCGGCACCGGACCGCCCCCCGAGGACCCGACGAGCTCCTAAAGGTCGGGCCGAATCCAGACCAGGCTCGCGAGGCGTCCGGTGGTGCCATCACGACGATAGGAGAAGAACCGGTCCGGGTCGCTGAAGGTGCACTCGCCACCGCCATGCACGGCCACGCCGGCCTGTGCCAGGCGATCGCGCGCCAGCGCCGCCAGGTCCGCCAGCCAGTGCCCGCTGCGTGCGGCCGGCTTGAAAGCGCTGGTCATGTGCGGCTGCACCGCCAGGAACCGTTCGCGCACCTCCGCGCCCACCTCGAAGGCGTCGGGGCCGATGGCCGGCCCCAGCCAGGCCTGCCAGTCCGCCTGCGGACGGGCCTCGCGCAGCGCCGCCAGCGTGGCCTCCAGGACCCCGTCCACCAGCCCGCGCCAGCCGGCATGCGCGGCAGCCACCGCCTCGCCGCCGGCACCGGCGAACAGCACCGGCAGGCAGTCGGCGGTCTGCACCGCGCAGACCCGGCCGGGCCGGGTGGTCATCACCGCATCGGCCTCCACCGGCGCGTCGGCGGCGGCCAGTTCTTCCGCGCGCACCACCCGCGTGCCATGCACCTGCGCCGGCCAGTGCAGCTCGGCACCGGGCACGCCCCGCGCGGCCACCGCCTGCGCCAGACGGTGCCGGTTCCCGGCCACTCGCTGCGGATCGTCCCCGGTATGCAGCGCGAGATTCAGACTGGCCCATACGCCCTCGCTGACCCCGCCGGCACGGGTGGTCTGCAGGGCCCCGACCGCGGGGGCGACGGGCCAGTCGGGCGTAATCAGGGCCGCGTCCGGCAGCGCACCAGCGGCGTTCATGCCTGCGACTCCGCGTTCGCGGCATCCGCGCGCAACACCTCCAGCAGCGAGGCGAAATCCGCGGGCAGCGGCGCCTCGAAGGCCTGCGGCTCGCCCGTGGCGGGGTGACGGAATTCCAGGCGCGCGGCGTGCAGCGCCTGACGCCGGAATCCATTCACGACCTCCCGGGCCGACTCGTCCATCCCGCGCACCGGCCGCGGCCGGCCGCCGTACACCGGGTCGCCCACCAGCGGGTGACGCAGATGCGCCATGTGCACGCGGATCTGGTGGGTGCGCCCGGTCTCCAGACGCGCGTTAAGCAGGGTATGCCCGCGGAAACGCTCGGCGACCCGATAATGCGTGGTCGCGGGCTTGCCCGAAGGGTTCACCGCCATGCGCTTGCGGTCCACCGGATGCCGGCCCACGGGCGCGTCCACCGTGCCCCCGGCGATCACCCGGCCGTGAACCAGCGCGCGGTATTCGCGGTGCACGCTGCGCTCCTGCAGCTGACGCACCAGGGCGGTCTGCGCCTGCGCGTTGCGCGCGACCACCATCAGGCCGGTGGTGTCCTTGTCCAGGCGGTGCACGACCCCGGCGCGCGGCAGCACGCCGACGTCGGGCGCGTGGTGCAGCAACGCGTTGACCAGGGTCCCCTGACGGTGACCCGCGGCCGGATGCACCACCAGCCCCGCCGGCTTGTCGATCACCAGCACGTCGGCATCCTCGTACAGGATGTCCAGCTCGATGGCTTCCGGGGCGTCCTCCAGCGACGGCGTCTCCGGCGGCGCCAGCTCCACCGTCTCGCCGCCGCGCACCGGCGTGCGCGGGCGTGGCTGCTCCCCGTCCACCCGCAGATCGCCAGCCTTCAGCCACTGCACCAGCTGGCTGCGCGAATACTCGGGAAACGCGCGCGCCAGGGCCGCATCCAGGCGCTGCCCGGCCTCTTCCTCGGGCAGGGTTGCCCGGCGTGGTTCGCTCATGCCCTCACCCTCCGGAGGCAGGCCGCGTCAATGTTCGTCAATGGTGTAGAATCCGGATTTCATCCGCGCACAACGGTTCGCAACGAGGTTTCCGTGCTCCCAGTTTCCGCCCTGCCACGCCTGTTCGTCATCCTGATTGTGGCCCTGCTCCTGGCCGGCTGCGAAGGCTGGCGCGCCGATCCCACGGCCGGCTGGTCGGCCAGTCAGCTCTACAGCGAGGCCAAATCCGCCCTGGACAGCGGCAACTACAGTCAGGCCGTGGAATACTACGAGCTGCTGGAGGCCCGCTATCCGTTCGGACGCTTTGCCCAACAGGCGCAGATCGAGATCCCCTACGCGTATTACAAGGCCGGCGAACCGGAACCCGCGCTCGCCGCGGTGGACCGCTTCGAGCAGCTCAACCCGCGTCATCCGAACCTCGATTACGCCTACTACCTGCGCGGCCTGATCAACTTCAACCGCGACCAGGGCTTCCTCAGCAACGTGTTCCCGATGGATCCCACCGAGATGGACCAGGGCCCGCTGATGGACGCCTACGAGGACTTCGACCGGCTGATCCGCACCTTCCCGGACAGCCCGTACAGCGCCGACGCGCATCCGCGCATGGTGTTCATCCTCAACACCCTGGCCGCCAACGAGCTGCGCATCGCCGAATTCTACATGGAGCGCACCGCCTGGGTGGCCGCCGCCGAACGCGCGCGCCACGTGCTGGCGACCTACCCCAACGCCGACGTGACACCGCAGGCGCTGTCGGTGCTGTACCACTCCTATCGCGAGCTGGGTCTGGATGACCACGCCGACGCGACCCTGAGCGTGCTGGAACTGAACGATGCCGAGGCCGCGGTGGCGGTGCGCGGCGGCGAGCACCTGTCGGTGGAAGTGGAACGCGGCGGCCTGTGGCGCGCCTTCGAGCGCCTGCCGTTCTTCAACTGAACGGCGGCGCCCCGCGACAGACGGCCCGTCAGAGGGCCTCGCTGCCCTCCTCTCCGGTGCGGATGCGCACCACACGATCCATGTCGGAGACGAAGATCTTGCCGTCTCCGATCTTGCCGGTGCGCGAAGCCTTCACGATCGCGTCGATGCAGGCGTCCACGCGGTCATCGTCCACCACCAGCTCCAGCTTCACCTTGGGCAGGAAGTCGACCACGTACTCGGCCCCGCGGTAGAGCTCGGTGTGGCCCTTCTGCCGGCCGAACCCCTGGACCTCGGTGGCGGTCATCCCGGCGATGCCCATCTCGGTCAGGGCCTCGCGGACGTCTTCCAGCTTGAACGGCTTGATGATCGCCTCGATCTTCTTCATGCGAATCCCCCGGTCTGCGCCCGCGTCCGCGGGCGAATCGTGTGCGGTTGAGTGTACCAGACCACCGGCCTCATTCCGGACGGTAGCCGGAGGTGATGGGATAGCGGCGATCGCGGCCGAAGGCCCGCGGGCTGACCCGCACCCCGGGTGCGCCCTGGCGCCGCTTGTACTCGGCCCGCAGCACCATGCGCGCGGCCCGCTCGACGACCTCGCGCGGATGCCCCCGGGCCACGATGTCGGCCACCGAGGCCTCCTCTTCCACGAAGGCCTCCAGGATCGCGTCCAGCACGGGATAGGGCGGCAACGAGTCGGTATCCTCCTGCCCCGGCGCCAGCTCGGCGCTGGGCGGGCGTTCGATCACGCGCGCGGGAATCGCCTCGCCAAGGGTGTTGCGCCAGCGCGCCAGGCGCCAGACCCACTGCTTGGACACATCCTTCAGCGGGGCGAAGCCACCGTTCATGTCGCCGTACAGCGTGGCATACCCGACCGCCAGCTCGCTCTTGTTGCCGGTGGCCAGCAGCATGCGGCCGGTGCGGTTGGACAGGCCCATCAGGACCACCCCGCGCGAGCGGGACTGCAGGTTCTCCTCGGTCACGTCACCGGGCGCCGGCGGCACCGACGCCAGCGCACCGTCGAGCCCGCCGAGAAACGCCTGCACCATCGGCTCGATCGCCACCTCGTGGTAATCCAGCCCCAGGGTTTCGGCCTGGGCGCGGGCATCCTCGACCGACATCGACGCGGTATAGCGATAGGGCATCATCACCGCGGTGACCCGCTCCGGGCCCAGGGCATCGGTGGCCAGGGCCGCCGTCAGCCCGGAGTCGATGCCGCCGGACAGCCCCAGGATGACCCCGGGGAAGCCGTTCTTGTTGACGTAGTCACGGATGCCGGTGACCAGCGCGGCGTAGAGATCCGCGACTTCCGCATCCGCGGCGTGCGCGGAGCTGTCGGCCTCGGATACCGCCGCCGGCGCGGGCGGCAGCGGCGACACCCCTTCGGGCGCCACGGCCACGGGCCGGGGCCGTCCGGCGTCACCGGCCTCCAGCTCGACCAGCGCCAGCCCCTCCTGCCAGGGGTCGAGCAGGGCCTGCGGCGAGCCCTCGGGACCGGGGTGCAGAAAGCTGCGGCCATCGAACACCAGTTCGTCCTGGCCGCCCACCTGGTTGACGTAGAGCACCGGGCAACCGGTCTCGGCGACCCGCTCGGCCACCACCGCGGCACGCTCCGCCGGCTTGCCGCGATGGAACGGGGAGGCATTCAGATTGAGCAGCACGTCGGCCCCGGCGATGCGGGCATGCGCCGCCGGGGCCGGCTGCCAGATGTCCTCGCAGACCGTGACGCCCAGGCGCCAGCCACCCAGCTGGACCACGCAGGGCTCGTGCCCGGCATGGAAGTAGCGCACCTCGTCGAACACCGAGTAGTTGGGCAGGATGTGCTTGGCGTAGCTCGCGTGGATCGCACCGTTGCGCAGCCACACCGCGGCATTGGCCAGGCCTTCCTCAGTGCGCCGCGGGGCGCCCACCAGCAGGTCGATGCCGATGCTCACATCGGCCAGCCGCTCGAGCGCCGCGTCCACCGCATCCAGGAACGCGGGCCGCAGCAGCAGATCCTCGGGCGGATACCCGGTCAGCGCCAGCTCGGGGAACACCACCAGATGGGCCCCGGCCGCACGCGCCTGCTGCACGAACTCGCGCATCCGCCGCTCATTGGACTCCAGCGCCCCCACCACGGGGTTGAACTGGGCCAGGGCGATGCGTGGCGCTTGGGCAGTCATGTTCGAAGTGCGGGGATCAGCGACCGGAGACGCCAAGGGCCTGCTGCATGGCCTGGCCCAGTTCCGCCGGGCTCTCGGCCACCACGGCACCGGCGCCACGCAGGGCGTCCATCTTCTGCGCGGCGGTCCCCTGCCCGCCGGCGATGATCGCTCCGGCATGCCCCATGCGCCGCCCCGGCGGGGCCGTGGCCCCGGCGATGTAGGCGGCCACCGGCTTGTCGAATTCCTCACGGATGTAGCGCGCCGCGCGTTCCTCGGCGTCACCGCCGATTTCGCCGACCATCAGTACGCCGTCGGTCTCGGGGTCGTCGCGGAACATCCGCAGGCAGTCGACGAAATCCAGCCCCTGGATGGGATCGCCGCCGATGCCCACGCAGGTGCTCTGCCCCAGCCCCAGCGCGGTGGTCTGGTGCACGGCCTCGTAGGTCAGCGTGCCCGAGCGCGAGATGATCCCGATGCGTCCGCGGCTGTGGATGTAGCCGGGCATGATCCCCACCTTGCAGGCCTCCGGGGTGATGATCCCCGGGCAGTTGGGGCCGATCAGGCGGGTGCCGGTGTCGGCCAGCATCTGCTTGACCCGCACCATGTCCTGCACCGGGATGCCCTCGGTGATGCACACCGCCAGTTCGATCCCGGCATCGGCCGCCTCGCAGATGGCATCGGCGGCGAACGGTGCCGGCACGTAGATCATGCTGACCGTGGCGCCGGTGGCCGCCACCGCATCGGCCACGGTGTCGAACACCGGGCGATCGAGATGGCTCTGCCCGCCCTTGCCCGGGGTCACCCCGCCCACCAGGCGGGTGCCGTAGGCGATGGCCTGCTCGGAGTGGAAGCTGCCCTGCTTGCCGGTGAAGCCCTGGCAGATCACCCGGGTGTCGCGGTCGACCAGGATACTCATGCGGCGGCCTCCACCACGGCGCGCGCGGCCGCGTCCAGATCGGCGGCCGGGATCACGTCCAGGCCGGAATTCGCCAGGGCCTCGCGGCCCTGCTCGGCGTTGGTCCCCTCCAGACGCACCACTACCGGCACGTCCACCTGCACCTCGCGGATCGCGGCGATGATCCCCTCGGCGATCAGGTCGCAGCGCACGATGCCGCCGAAGATGTTCACCAGCACCGCCTGCACCGAGTCATCGGACAGGATCAGCTTGAAGGCGGCGGTCACCCGTTCCACGGTGGTTCCGCCGCCCACGTCGAGGAAGTTGGCCGGCTCGCCGCCGTGGTGCTGGATCAGGTCCATGGTCGCCATCGCCAGACCGGCGCCATTGACCATGCAGCCGATGGAGCCGTCCAGCGGGATGTAGTTGAGGTCGTGCTCGCGGGCGCGCTCCTCGGAGGGGTCGCGCTGGTTCGGATCGCGCAGCTCGACCAGCGCCGCCTGCCGGTAGGCGGCAGAGTCGTCCAGACTCAGCTTGGCATCCAGGGCCAGCAGCTCGCCGTCCCCGGTCTGCACCAGCGGGTTGATCTCCAGCAGCTGGGCATCCGTGCGGGTGAACAGGGCATGGGTGTTGGTCGCCAGCTGGGCCATCGCCTTCGCGGCCGCGCCCTCCAGCCCCAGGGCCGCGGCGATGCGCCGGCCGTGGAACGGCATGATCCCGGTCGCCGGGTGCACCGGCAGGGTCAGGATCGCCTCCGGGCGCTCGGCGGCCAGGGTCTCGATGTCCATGCCGCCCTCGGCGGAGACCACGAAGGTCAGGCACTCCCGCGAGCGATCAACCAGCAGGGCAAAGTAGAACTCGCGTGCGATGTCGGCCGCCGGTTCCAGCAGCACCCGCTCCACCGGCTGCCCCTCGGGCGCGTTCTGGTCAGTCACCAGACGCGTGCCGAGCATGCCGGCCGCCGCGTCCCGAGCGGCCTCGGCGTCCTCCACCAAGGTCACCCCGCCGGCCTTGCCGCGACCGCCGCTGTGCACCTGCGCCTTGACCAGCGCACGCCCCCCTCCCAGCTCGCGCCAGGCGTGCGCGGCAGCGTCCGCCGTGTCGACGACCCGGCCCTCGGGCACCGGGATCCCGGCGTCGCGAAACGCCGCCTTGGCCTGAAATTCGTGCAGATTCATGGCGGCGAGGATAGCGGCGCGCCACCGTGGCGACAACTGCCGGGACCCGCAGCGGGCGGGTGGCCGGATCGGGTAGACTGCGCGGCTTCACGCATACCCGCGACGATGCCGCATGACCCTGGCCCTGTTCGATCTCGACAATACCCTGCTCGCCGGCGACAGCGATCACGCCTGGAACGAGACCCTGATCGCCCGCGGGGCGGTGGACCGCGAGTCCTTCGCCGCGGGGAACGATCGGTTCTACGAGCAATACCTGGCCGGCACGCTGGACATCTTCGAGTTCTGCCGCTTCGCCTTCGCCCCGCTGGCGGAGCAGCCCCGCGAGCGGCTGGAGGCCTGGCGCGAGGCCTTCATGCAGGAGGTCATCGAGCCGATGATCGCACCGGCCGCCCATGCGTTGCTGCAGCACCATCGCGAGGCCGGCGACGAGCTGGTGATCATCACCGCGACCAACCAGTTCGTCACCGCTCCGATCGCGCAGCACCTGGGGGTGCCGAATCTGCTGGCCACCATCGCGGAGGAGCGCGACGGTCGCTTCACCGGCGAGGTCGCCGGCACGCCCTGCTTCCAGCATGGCAAGGTGGATCGTCTGCACGCCTTCCTCGCCGACCACCACGACGATCCCGACGCGGTGATGGCGCAGGCCTGTTTCTACAGCGATTCGCGCAACGACATCCCGCTGCTGGAACGGGTGGGCCGGCCGGTGGCCGTGGACCCGGACCCGACCCTGGACGCACACGCCCGGGAACAGGGGTGGGAACGCCTGACCCTGCGGGCCGGGGCGCAGCCGGTCGCACTGGACTGAGGCCGCCGCCCGCCCGGGCAGGCCGTCAGGCCGGGTTGAACACGCCGTCCAGCGCGGCCAGACGCTGGCCCGCCGGGGTCAGGGCGCGGCCGGCCTCGTTCATCGCCGCGCGCCAGCCGGCGATCAGCTCGGGCAGGGCCTCGACCACCTGACGGCGCCGCAGCCGCCCGGTGCCGGACATCGGCCACATCGGCCGGTAGTCGCAGTTGTCGGCCGCATCGCAGACCATCACGCCCCATTCGCACCGGGTCACGTCGTGCTCGTGTTCGCGCACCACGATGCGGTAGGCCCCTTCGGCGTTCATGTCCGCCATGCCCACCCCGGGCCCGACGTGCTCCACCTGCAGTTCGGCGGCGATCGCGTTCAGCTCCGCCTCCAGCGCCTGCAGGGCGTTGTCCGCCGCGGCGGTCAGCCCCGACTCTCCGCGCGCCACCGCCAGCAGCGGCTGCGCCTGTTCCACATCGAACTCCGTGCTCATGCTGCGTACACTCCCCTGCTGAAATGGCATGCCCCGGGCCGCGGGGCGCGCGAACCATAGCACGGGAGACCGCGAGATGACCCATCCCCCCATCGCCCTGACCATTGCCGGTTCGGACCCCGGGGGCGGCGCCGGCCTGCAGGCGGACCTGACGACCTTCACCCGGCTGGGGGTGCACGGGGCCACGGCGGTTACCGCCATCACCGTGCAGGACACCCGCAACGTGATCGACTTCAGCGTGCTGCCGGCCGCCCGGCTGCGCGCGCAGATCGAGGCCACGCTGGCGGACCTGGACGTGGGCGCGATCAAGATCGGCATGCTTGGCTCGGTGGAGAACGTGGAAACCGCCGCCGCGCTGCTGGGCGCGCACCCGCATATCCCGGCGGTGCTCGACCCGGTGATGGTCGCCGGCGGCGGGGGCGAACTGGCGACCGAGGCGGTGATCGACGCGACCCGCGAGATCCTGCTCCCGCGCGCCACCCTGATCACCCCCAACGGTCCGGAGGCGCACGCCCTGGCCGGGCACGACACCCCGGAGCACCAGGGCCCCGCCCTGCGCGAACGCGGCGCGCGCAACGTGCTGATCACCGGTGGCCACGAGGGCGGCGAGGACGAGCCGATCCGGAACCGGCTGTTCCGCGAGGACGGCCACCAGCGGATGTTCGAACTGCCGCGCCACCCGGCCGGTTTCCACGGTTCCGGCTGCACCCTGGCCGCCGCCATCGCCGCCTTCCTCGCCCGCGGGCGCGACCTGGAACCGGCGGTGATCGAGGCACAGAACTTCATGAACCACGCCGTGCAGACCGGCTACGCCCCCGGACAGGGCCAGCACGTGCCCAACCGCCTGTGCCCGGCCAGCCATGACTGAACCTGTAACCGAGCGCGCGCCCCTGCGCGGGCTGTACTTCGTCACGCCCGCCCCGCCGCCCGGGGCCGATCCGCTGCCGGCCCACACCGACGCGGCCGCCGCCGCACTGGCCGGCGGGGCCTGCTGCGTCCAGCTGCGCGACAAATACCTGGAAGGGGAAGCACAGGAGACCGTGGCACGGGCGCTCGCCCGGCTCTGCCACGACCACGGGGCGTATTTCATCGTCAACGACGACGTGGAGCTCGCCGCGCGCATCGGCGCCGACGGGGTGCACCTGGGGCGCGACGACCCCGACCCGGCCGGCGCCCGCGCCCGTCTGGGGGACGCGGCGGTGATCGGCGTTTCCTGCTACAACGAGCTGGCGCGCGCGCGGGCGGCGCAGGCGGCCGGGGCCGATTACGTCGCCTTCGGCTCGATGTTTCCGTCACCGACCAAGCCGGAGGCGGTACGGGCCACGCCGGAACTGATCCGCCAGGCCCGGCGCGAACTCGCCGTGGCGATCTGCGCGATCGGCGGCATTACCGCGGACAACGCCGCGCAGGTGGTGGCCGCCGGCGCCGACATGGTCGCGGTGATCCAGGGCATCAGCGCCGCCCCCGACCCCGAGGCCGCCGCCCGCCGCATCGCCGCGCTTTTCCGCACGGCTTAGTCCCGGGCATACACCTCTTTGCACCGCCGCCGCCCCGTCGCTAAGGTTGCGGGGTTGCACGGTCGGGGCTGCGGCCCCGACCCCGCTCCCAACTCCCATTGCAGACAGGACACCGCCATGCAGGAAACGCTTCGCCTCTTTGAAGCCGCCAGGAACCGGATCCCCGGCGGCGTGAACTCCCCGGTGCGCGCCTTCAAGGGCGTCGGCGGGACCCCCATCTTCATGGACCGCGCCAACGGCGCCTACATGTGGGATGCCGACGGCAAGCGCTACATCGACTACATCGGCTCCTGGGGTCCGATGGTCGCCGGGCACGCCCACCCCGAGGTGATCGAGGCCGTGCGCGAGGCCTGCAACAACGGCCTGTCCTTCGGCTGCCCGACGCGGCTGGAAAGCGAGATGGCCGAGAAGATGTGCGAGCTGGTCCCGTCCATGGACATGGTGCGCATGACCAACTCGGGCTCCGAGGCCACCATGAGCGCGATCCGCCTGGCGCGCGGCTATACCGGCCGCGACCGCATCGTGAAGTTCGAGGGCAACTACCATGGCCACGGCGATTCCCTGCTGGTGAAGGCCGGCTCCGGCGCCCTGACCCTCGGCCAGCCGAGCTCGCCCGGCGTGCCGGCCGAACTGGCGGCGCTGACCAGCACGCTCAGCTACAACGACCCCGAGGGCGTGCGCGAGTTCTTCCGCGAGAAGGGCGAGGAGGTCGCCTGCATCATCGTCGAACCGATCGCCGGGAACATGAACTGCATCCCGCCGGTGCCGGGCTTCCTCGAGACCCTGCGCGAGGTGTGCGACGAATACGGCACGGTGCTGATCTTCGACGAGGTGATGACCGGTTTCCGCGTGTCCGCGAACTGCGCCCAGGGCTATCTGGGCGTCACCCCGGACCTGACCACCCTGGGCAAGATCATCGGCGGCGGCATGCCGGTGGGCGCCTTCGGCGGCCGCCGCGAGATCATGGAGCAGCTGTCCCCGCTGGGGCCGATCTATCAGGCCGGTACCCTGTCCGGGAACCCGATCGCGATGACCGCCGGGATCCGCACCCTGGACATCCTCAGCCGCCCGGGCTTCCATCAGGACCTGGAGGAACGCACGCGCAAGGTCGTCGCGGGCTTCGAGGAGGCCGCGCGCGAGGCCGGCGTGGCCCTGACCACCAATCAGGTCCCGGGCATGTTCGGGCTGTTCTTCAGCGAGGAGAAGGTCACCGATTTCGCCGGCACCACCGCCAGCGACACCGCGGCCTTCGGACGCTTCTTCCACGCGATGCTGGAAGAGGGGATCTATCTCGCGCCCTCGGCCTTCGAGGCCGGCTTCATGTCCAGCGCGCACTCCGACGCGGACATCGAGGCCACCGTCGAGGCCGCACGCAAGTGCTTCAAGGCGCTGGACGCCTGACCGTCACGCCCCGGCGGGTCGGCACCGATGCGCGGACCTGTCGCCCTGAGCGTGGCCGGGCTGGCCCTTCTGGCGCTGGCCTGGGTCGCGCTGAGCGGGGCCTTTCAGGGCCTGGCCGAAGACTTCGAGGGTCCGGGCAGCACCGAGGTGGAGATCCCGCGCGCCGGTGACTATCGCCTGTGGCTGTACACCCGGACCTACCTCGACGGGACCTTCCGCGAGTTCCCCGAGCAACTTCCGGACGGAACCCGGGTCGTCGCCCGGACGCCGGACGGGGACAAAGCCATCCGGCTGCAGTCATCGCGGGCCACCCTGACGTACACCTCCGGGCAGACCGAACGGGTGGCCCTGGGACGATTCCATTTCCCGGAACCGGGGACGTACACGATCCTCGTCGAAGGGATGGAAGACGCGCATGCCTTCACCCTCCGCGAGGTGCGCTTCCTCGAGCACGCCCGGCGTGCCGCCCTGTTCGGGATCCCCGGCGTGGTGATGTTCCTCGCGGGTATCGTCTGGGGCATCGTGGTCGCCACTTCCGGACGCCGCGACGAGGAACCCGGTTCGTGACGCCCGCTGACGCCCCCCGGCCATGCACCTGATCGACGCGCTGGCGGCCACGCCCGCCGGGCTGGCCGTGCTGTTCGTGGTCCTGGGCCTGATCACCGGCATCCCGGCCGGGCTGTTCGGGATCGGTGGCGGGCTGGTGCTGGTGCCGGTGTTCGTCGCGGTCTTCACCGTACTGGGCTTTCCCGAGGCGGGGCTGGTGCAGCTGGCGGTGGGCTCGTCACTGGGGGCGATCATCCCCACCGCGCTGCTGTCGGCGCGGGCCCACCACCGCCGTGGCGGGGTGGACGGCGAAGCCGTGCGCCGGCTGCTGCCGGGGATCATCGGCGGAGCCCTGCTGGGTGCCGGCCTGGCCACCCAGCTCGACAGCGACCACCTCGGGCGGATCTTCGGCGCCTTCGAGGTCGCGATCGGTCTCTGGATGCTGCTCAACGTTCAACCGCCTCGCAAGCCAGTCCCGCGCCGCGGCGTGTGGCTGGGCGGGGGCGGCATCATTGGTGCGGTGTCCGCACTGATCGGGATCGGCGGCGGCACCCTGACCACCCCCTTCCTGGTCAGCCAGGGGCTGGAACTGCGCCGCGCCATCGGTTCGGCCGCGGCCCTCGGAGTGCCCATCTCCATCGGCGCAACCCTGGTGTTTGCCCTGCCGCAATGGACCGCGACCACCCCGGCCACCCCGGAATGGAGCCTGGGGTATCTCTACCTGCCGGCCATCGCCGGGGTGGTCGCGGGTACCGCCATCAGCGTGCGCGCCGGGGTCTGGCTGGCGCACCATCTGCCGGTCGCGGTGCTGCGCCGTGGCTTCGCCGGGGTGCTGATCCTCGCCGGCCTGCTGATGCTCCTGCGCTGACTCCGGCCCGGCGGTGCGGGGATCCGCAACCGCAGGGGGCGGCGCTCCCGCGCCGCATCGCGCAGGGGGCTGCGCTCCCACAAGGGGTGGGGCACCCCGGACTGCAGGAGGCCAGCCCTCTGGCCGACCGGGACTCAGCCGTTCGGCGAGGTGATGCCCGTGAGGATCGCGGTCACCCCCAGCACGGCCGCGACCAGCACGCCTTCAACCGCGATGCTGCGCCGCAGGCGCCGGGGTGCCGTGGTGTCACCGCGTGAGAATGCCGGCACCAAACGCCACTTGTTCAGCGCGGCCAGCAGCAGGAGCAGCGCCACCAGCAGCACCTTGGCGAGCAGGAACTGTCCCCAGGCGGTAGTAAACAGGGGTGTCACGCCGCCCGCCAGCAACACCGCGAGAACCGCGCCCGCAAGCACCAGCAGGCCCACCACAAACAATGCGATACGCCCGAAACGTTCGAGGATGCGGGCGGCCGCCGGATCCGCTGCGGGTTGTCCCGCCAGGCGATAAAGCGGCCACAGCGAACCAATCCAGAACGCGGCCGCCAGCAGGTGCAGGATCAGCAGGCCGCCCAGCAGCACGCGCGGTTCGCCGGCCGTATGCCCGACCTGCACGAAGGCAAGCATCACCAGCAGGACGCCACCCAGACTCAGACCGTACCCCACCCCCGGCAAACGCCGGGCATCCAGCAGGATCGCCTGCACCAGCAGCAGGCCGCTCACGGCCAGCACCAGCCGGGTTCCCTGCGCCCCGTCGAACACCATCCCCAGCATCGCCGGATCAAACGCGGCGGACACATTCCCGCCCCCGAGATACCCCGCCTGCAATGGCCACTTGACCAGGACCAGCGCGATCGCGGCCCAGGCCGCGATCGCACCCGTACGGCTGGCCGCCCGGCGCGCCGGATCGGGCAGATCCGGAAACGCCAGACGGAACAGCACCGCCCCGGCCGCCAGCAGGGCGCCGGCATGGAACCCGGCCGCCACCAGGATCATGGCGACCGTCCAGGCATCCACCCCGGCCAGCGCGGACAGCCAGGCCACGCCTCAGTTCTCCACGGTAAAGCGGAAGGTCCCGGACATCATGTGGCCATCACGGGCCAGACCGCGCCAGCGCACCTCGTAGCGCCCCGGTTCCAGGTCGCCGGCCGGACGCACATGGTATTCCTCGGTGGGGTCATTCCCCGGCCCGCCTTCCAGCGATACCCGGCCCTGCGGCCCGACCACGTCGAACTGGGTGATGCGCATCGCGCCATCGAAGTGGATCCCGATCTCCTCGGGGGTGCCCTCAACCGTGGAACCATCCTCGGGAACCTGGCCCATCTGACCCTCGTGGGCGGTCAACGGGGCAGCGAAAGCCAGCAGCAGGGCCGCAAGGCCGGACAGCAGGGTATTGCGCGTGATCATCGTCATGATTTCATCCTTTTCGTTGTTCGGGTGCAGTCGTGTCGTGTCAGCGTCCGCCGGCCACGGGCCACCGGGGGACGCCTTGCAGCGTCCCCGGCTGCCCGCGCCGGTGGAACTCAGTGGTTGTGGCCGTCGTGGCCGCCGTGTCCTCCATGCCCCCCGTGCCCACCATGGGCATCACGATCGGGGGTCGGGAGCTTGTCGGAGTCGGCATCCGCCAGCTTGCCGCGACGTACGGGGCTGCCGAATTCGGGGTCGTCGCTCACCTTGTGGGCCACCTCCCCGTCCGGGTGCCAGTACCACCCCGGGTCGCGGAAATCCCCGGGCTCGAGGTCGTCGCGCACCTTGATCAGGGTGAACATCCCGCCCATGCCGATGTTGCCGAACGGGCCGTGGCCCATGCCCATCGCCAGGGTGTTTTCCGGGCCCGGCATGTGGCCACCGTCGGTGTGGTCCTGGTGATCCGCCATGCCGTGCTCGCCCATGGCCATGTAGCCCGGCAGGATGCTGCGGATCTCTTCTTCTATGCCGGACTGATCCACCCCCAGGGGATTGGCGATGCCATGCCCCATCGGGTTCATGGTGTGGTGGGTCATGTGGCAGTGGAACGCCCAGTCGCCCGGCGGTGCGATGAACTCGATATCCCGGGTCTGGCCGACCGCGACGATCTCGGTGGTCTCCTTGCGCCACTGCTCGCGCGGCCAGCGCCCGCCATCGGAACCGGTGACCTCGAACGACACCCCGTGCACGTGCATCGGGTGGTTCCACATCGACAGGTTGCCCATGCGGATGCGCACGCGCTCGCCGGTCTTCGCCACCAGCGAGTCGATGGCCGGGAACACCTTCGAGTTCATCGACCACAGGTCGAAGTCGACCATGATCGACGGATCCGGCGTGCGCGTGCCCGGGTGCAGGCCCCAGTTGTGCAGCAGGATCGCGTAGTCGCGGTCCACCGGCTCGATCTCGCCGTCCTTCGGGTGGATGATGAACATCCCCATCATCCCCATCGCCATCTGCACCATCTCGTCGGCATGCGGGTGATACATGTGCGTGCCGTGCTGGTTCAGCTCGAACTCGTAGACGAAGGTCTCGCCCGGATGGATCGGCGGCTGGGTCACGCCCTTCACCCCGTCCATGCCCGAGGGCAGGTGGATGCCGTGCCAGTGCACCGAAGTGTATTCCGGCAGGCGATTGGTCACGTAGATGCGGACCCGGTCGCCCTCCACCGCCTCGATGGTCGGCCCCGGGGTGGTGCCGTTGTAGCCCCAGCACTTCGCCACCGAGCCGGGCGCGAACTCGTGCTCGATCTCCTCGGCGACCAGGTGGAACTCCTTCACCCCGTTGTTCATTTCATACGGCAGGGTCCAGCCGTTCGGCGTGTGCACCGGCATGTAGCCCTGTTCGGTGCGCTCGCCGGGCGTGGCGTCGCCCTCGTTGTGGTGCTCGTGACCCGTTTCGGCCATCACCCGGGTCAGGGTGGTTGCCGGCAGCATTGCCGCGCCGGCGGCCAGCAGGAAATTACGCCGTTTCATCAGTGATGCCCTCCGTGACCGTTGTCGCCGTGGTCACCGTGATCGCCATGGTCGTGATCCTCGTGATCTCCGTGATCTCCGTGATCTCCGTGGTCCCCGTGGTCCCCGTGGTCCCCGTGGTCCCCGTGGTCCCCGTGGTCCCCGTGGTCCCCGTGGTCACCGTGGTCACCGTGGTCACCGTGGTCACCGTGGTCACCGTGGTCGTGGTCCATCGCGGACGGATCATGTTCGAGACCGTCGGTTTCAAGGTACCCCTCGTCACCCGGCGCCCCGCCCGGCAGTTCACCGGCCACGGTAAAGGTCAGATCC